>CAZGOT010000103.1:0-494 GCA_964527495.1 uncultured Haliscomenobacter sp. | reverse complement strand
GGCTGATGACGGCCAGTTACAACCTGGAAGATTTCAGTGCAGCAGCCGCCAGGCCCAAAGGCCAGGAGGAGGTATTGTTTACCCTGGTGTTGCGGGCAAAAAAGGTAGTGTCTGGACTTGGCACTGTACTGGACATCAACAGCAGAATAACGGCAGCAGAGGCTTACTCCAGGTCGGGCGCATTACAATCTGTAGCCCTTTCGTTGACTGCTCCTGTTGTTGTAGCGGAATCGCCGGTGTTATACCAGAATTTCCCGAACCCCTTCTCCGGGGAAACGGTTATCGGGTTTTATCTCGCAAAGGCCGGGGAGATAGCTTTGAAGGTTAGCGATATCCAGGGTAGGATCCTGCGCGTCGTTCGCGGCGAATATGACGCCGGATATCACGAGCTGAGGCTGGCAAGTGGCGGCCTTCCACCCGGGGTCCTGCAATATACACTCACCAGTGGGGACTTTACAGCAACTAAAAGGATGGTAATAGGCAAGTAGCCTTAT
>CAZGOT010000102.1:0-10376 GCA_964527495.1 uncultured Haliscomenobacter sp. | reverse complement strand
GATCAGTGCTTTTATCCGGTCTTCCATCCAGGTATGGGCAAACCAACGGGATATCCACTGCATTGAAGTGCATTCAATAGTGCAGGATCTAAAGGAATGGCTGGAGCATTTCCAGGCAAACCGTCCTCAAATACTGTTTCTAACCGAACCGGAATTCCTCCTGCTGTTATTCACCCAACCTGCATTGTTGAACGATATCGAGCACGTCGTAGTCGTCAACCCCCAGGCTGAATCGAAATGGAGTAAAGACCTGCTAAACCTTCCAAGGACATTTGATGTCACGCTGGTATATGAATTTTGCTACCTGCCAGGTATCTCCCTTTTCAAAACTATTTCAGCAGCCGATCAAACAGAACCCACCGCCTTTGTCAATGCAAGACCCCAGGATTGCCTGGTGGTAAAAGATGGTATTGAAGTCAGTGGCCTTAAAAAAGGATATTTAAGCTTTCTCTTGCACCAAACAGACAGCAACGGGGAGGTATCGGAAGTACTGTTTGAAAGCCCGGTTGAATCCAGAAACAGGCAGGGAAATATTAACTTACTGTTGGATCAAATATTGACTGTTGACGGACGTGTACTCGAAAAGGACGAGGTGCTAGCTTCTTTTCTCCATGCCCACAGGTGCAAACAGGTCTCCATCGTGAAGGAACCTACCGGACTTTTCCCCTTCACCCTCAGATACACACATCCTCAAGAAATAGGGCCTGAACCTGCAAATGGATTGACGGGGACCATTATAGGCTTGAGAAGGTGCGGACACCCGAAGGCGCAATCGGAGACTTATACATTTGCTGACGATACTACATTACAGGTTTTATCCCAGCAGGATAATGCCAATGGTAAATCCCTGATGTTTCAGCGCAGTATATCCTATGCGTATGAAGCATTGAAAGTCGTAGAGCCACTGGATAAAACCTATGAAAAAAAGGATACTAAGCCTTACAAAGATAAATTAGCTATATCCGAAGGCTTGCCTTTGCCTTCCCTGGAAAAGCAGGATCTTTTATTGACCCGGCAGCTTATGGCAGCCTCGGAGTCCGGAAATGGAATATATTTTATTTCAAATAAAGGTGAAGCGAAATATATTTCCTATGCGTCCCTGTATCAAAGCGCTGTGGACTATGCCCACAAGTTGTTGTCACTGAAACTACCTGCATCAACCCCGGTCATGATTCAAGTGAAAGACCAGGAATCTTTCATAGTAACCTACTGGGCAATACTTTTTGCCGGCCATATTGCCATCCCGCAAAGTCTTCCAAAGACTTTTCTGGCAGGAAGCGATTCCGTGGAAAGAATAAAAAATATTTTGAAATTACTGCCCCATGCGGTAATCATTGCCAGTGACCCCCTGGTGGAAGATTTGACCCGCCTGGCTTCAGAAGTCGATAACGCAAATGTAAGGTTGTTTAGCTTTGAAGGCCTGCAGCAAAACAGCGGCCATGAAGGACCACTGCCTGAATTGGATCCCCAGCAAGTAGCCATCTACCTCTTTACCTCCGGAAGCTCAGGAATTCCAAAATGTATTCCACAAACGCACGCAGCCCTTTCCTGCAGAAATACGGGAGCAAATATGCATTTTGGTTTATCCGGTAACGATGTCTTCTGCAATTGGATGCCACTGGATCATGTTGGAGGCATAGAGATGATGCACAATAATGCAGTCTCTGTTGGAGCAAATCAGGTCCTGTGTCCTGCCGAATATATACTTTCAGATATAACGCGATGGTTAAATCTGATTGATCAGTATAAGGTCACGTACACCTGGGCCCCAAATTTCGCCTTTGCCCAATTATTGCAGGAGGAACAACAGCTCGCCAAGGGTAACTGGGATCTATCCAGCCTGAAGCATTGGCTCTCCGGCGGCGAAGCCGTATCCGCGCGGACCAATCTCCAACTGCTCGAACTGCTTGAAAGGTGCGGATTGGGACAATACAGCATCAAACCGGCCTTTGGAATGTCTGAGACAAGCAGCGGTATCACCCATGCGATTGAATTCGATGGAAGAAAAAAAGGGGTGAATCATATTGTCCAATCCTCGTTGTCCGGCTACTTGCAATTCAAAGAACAACCCACTGCGGATACCATTACCCTGACCGAGGTGGGTCCACCTATTCCGGGAGTGACCATTCGCATCGCAGACCGCAACAACCAACCGATTTTTGAAAATGTCGTGGGAAGATTGCAGGTTAAAGGACCGATGGTGACAAAAGGTTATTTGAATAATCCGGATGCCAATACCAATTTGCTGGAGGAGGAATGGTTTAATACGGGAGACCTTGGCTTTATCAAGGATGGTCGCTTAACCATCACAGGAAGGGAAAATGATCTCATCATCCTCAACGGGCTGAATTATCAGAATTATGAAATCGAGCGATACCTGGAAGAAATACCTGAACTGGGGGCCAATTCTGCTATGGTTACGAGCCAATACAGCACAGAGGAAGGCCGGGAGCAATTGCTCGTCTTCATTCTGCCCAAATCAAAGAACTTCAAAGGACTGGTCAAAAAAATAAAAAGCACCCTGGCCATCAACATCGGAATTACCCCGGATGTGGTAGCCATTTTAAAGCCATCGGACTTCCTACTGACCGAATCGGGAAAGAAACGAAGGTCGGTGGTCGCAGAACGCTACCTCGCTAAGGCATTCACACCGGAATTTCAGACCGGTAACCGCCAAAACCCCTATGATCCCCAGCAAATCTTCAGGTTTGGCTACAGCAGCTCCCGCGCCCTGGATCACCCGTTCAGGGGATTCAGACATGTCCTGATATCGGATAGGAAGATATCGGCTTGGGATAACACTCCCGACCTGCTTATTGTGAGCAGGATTGAGGCAGAATCCCTGATCCAAAGCCTACCTGATACGGAGCCTTTAGTCGTATCATTGGATATTTCAGAACACCATGCGTTCAATGCAGACTGGTCTGCTACTGTCTCCGCAATAAAATGGCTAACGCGCAACCCCAATATTCGTCAGGTAAATGTAATCACAGCAACACCTGAAGCGAAAGATTTTGCAGGAAACTACGGTTACTTACACGGACTTCTGGCCAGTATCCAGGAAGAATTCCCGGACCGTACCTTCAGGCAGATCGCGGTGGATACCGACCCGCAGCAGGAATGGCTGCACAAAATCCTAAATGAGTCTAATTATCCTCAAAAGCAACCCTTCATCATACTGGAAGGGCCGGATAGAAAAGAGCCCGCCCTGGTCAAGGTATCCGGGGAAATAGAGGACCTGGACGTTACAACCCTGAAGAAGGGAGCCTGGTATCTGGTTACCGGTGCCCTCGGAGGTATCGGCAGCTTCCTTTGCGAGCGTCTCATCCGTGAATATGGGATAAAAATATGCGCATTGGGCAGAACCAATTTCGAAGGAAAGGAATCGGAAAAATACCTTTTCCCCTTTGAATCCAGTCAGGAAGCCAGGCGGGAAAGGCTGGCAGCGTTAACCTCAGACAGCTTCGAGTACCAAACATGCGATATTTCCGATTTTGACGCATTAAGACGTTGTGTTGAAAGATTTGAAGAAGCAAAAGGCGTCGAGATCTCAGGCTATTTTCATTTGGCCGGAAATGCTCAGCTCAGGTATCACTGGGATCATATCAAGGAACATTATTTTTCCGAAGAAGCCATTGAGGTGCTCGACTATATGAGGTCTGCAAAGGTCAAGGGAATCCTTAACCTGGAACAAATTTTCCAAAGCAGAATCCATTTTGACCGGATCGTCTTCGGTTCAGTAAATGGTTATTTTGGAGGAAATAGCTTTAGCAGCTATGCTGCAGTGAACAGTTTCCTGAATTATTTTACCGAGGAAAGCCTGCGATCAGGCCTTAATTTCCGAACCATCCACTGGACCCAATGGCGGGATACGGGCATGAGCGAGGGGGACCAGAATGATTTTTTGAATCAAAGGAAAGGTTTTATAACCCTGGAACCTGAGGAAGGATGGCAAACACTGAAAAATATCTTAAAACTTCCTTCAGGAAATTATTATGTGGGGCTCGATCAGTCAAACCCATACATTCAGCAGGAGACGACCTATTCAGGAATTACGGAGGAAGGAACCTTATTCTATAGCGATACCCTATCGGTACAGGAACTCAGGAAATATATCAAACCGGCTGGTGGCGGATTACGACAATGGACCTTAATCCCATTGAATGAAGCGCAATTCAAGGCTGAAATGTTCAATGCGAATGCCAGCGATATGACGCCCCCTGATACAGAGGACGAGGTATTGACCGATGTTGAATGGAAATTAGCGGACTTGTGGAAGGAACTGCTCGCTGTACCAAAAATCAGGCGGTCGGATAACTTTTTTGAACTGGGCGGCCACTCCATTTTAGCTACTAAATTGCTGGCCAGGATTTCTGAAAAATTTCAAACCGAAATAACGTTTACCCAGCTATTTCAGGCAGAAACGCTTCATGAGCTGGCAGAAATAATAGCAAATAACCCGGGCGTCAATGCAGAACTGGATATTCCCATTGCCCCGCAGGAAGAAAAATACCCGCTCTCCCCTGCCCAAAGCCGGATATGGATGGTGCACAAACTGGAGGGAGGTGCCAGTGCGTACCTGGTACCCGGGGTATTGACACTTGAGCAGCAACTGGATATTGCCGGCTTTAAAAAAGCCTTGATGGCCCTGGTGGAAAGGCACGAAATATTAAGGACCATATTCGTCGAAGAGGAGGGAATACCCTATCAAAAGGTGCTGTCACAGGTTGACCTGCAGGATGTGTTGACCATTCATGATGAAAGTGTACATGTTGATGAAGCGATTTCCCGGCAGGTAGGGCGAGGCCTGAAGCTGGAAGGAGAATTGTTATTTCACTGTCACTTGTTTCCAATCAATGACGAGTATTATAAGCTGCTGGTGTTAATGCATCATATCAATGCGGATGGCGTCACCCTGGCAATTCTCACAAAAGACCTTCAAGATCAGTATGCACGGGCGATGCAGTTGGAAGAGGTTTTGATCACTCCACTGGAATTACAATACAAAGATTTCTCTGTCTGGTATGAGGATTATCTTCGTTCTCCAAAAGGCAAAGCATCTCAGGTCTATTGGAGGGATAAACTCCGTGGATTTCATGGGACAGTAACGTTGCCTTATGATGCGGAGAAACCTTCGGTAAGGGAATTTAAGGGGCACAATGAAAAACTGGTATTAAGTGCCGGACTGACACAGCGCATTGAACAGTTTGCTGCACAGCATAAGATAAGTGTTTTCAATGTCCTGATATCCGTTATTAATGTCTTGATGCACAGACAGACAGGACGGGAAGATATTCTCGTGGGAACATCTATCGACTTGAGGACCCACAAAAAATTGGAGTACCAGGCCGGTCAGTATGTCAACGTACTGCCGCTCCGCACCACCATTCAATCCAGCGATTCCTTCCGGGAGGTTGTACAAAAATCTAAGGTTACTTTGCAGGAAGCCCTGGAGCATAAGCTTTATCCTTACGAAAAACTGGTGTCGGATACAGGATTAAACCGAAATGCCTCAGAAGATGCCTTAATCAATATCCTTTTGGTGATGCACAATTTTGATGCCGCCAGAGCTCAGGATCGGCACTTGAAATTTAAAAAGGCATCATTCGATAATGAAACGAGCAAGTTCGACCTGGTCTTCTCCTTCGTGGTGCAGGACGGCAGGCTCAGCATTGACCTGCGTTATGCCAGTGCATTGTTTTCCAATAATCGCATCTTAAAACTCCTGGAAAGTATTGAGATCCTGACAGACAACCTGATAGGCCAGGACGCGGCGTCCATTGCAGCACATTGTTTGCAATCATCTGAAGCAATAAGCCATTTAGTCCGGCCTTTCCCCGGTGCTGCATTCAGCGATGTTCTCGAACTCTTCCAGATTGAAGTTGGAAAAAACCCGGATGCAGTTGCTATCCGGGGAGACGATTATACCCTTACTTACCGGGAGTTGTTTTTGAAGGCGGCTGACATTGCCGGTGCGATAGAAAACAGCCTATCGCACAGGATAGGCGTCCTCGTGACACCTGGAAATAATTTCGTTCCTCATCTGCTGGGTATATGGATGTCCGGAAAATCTTATGTCCCCATTGATGCAAATTTATCTGTAGATCAGATAAAGGCGCTCTTGCAAAAGACGGATATAAAGTTCTGTTGCACAATAGATAATGAGGATGAAAAAATAAAGCGGCTAAAGGAAGCATTAGAACCTGCTATCCAATTCCTTGATCCGGCAGAAGCTCCTGTTGGCTGGTCTGAACGTCCGCTTTCCAACTGGGAAGAGGAAGGTTATGTATTCTTCACTTCAGGCTCTACCGGAACGCCAAAAGGAATTCGGGGCAACAGGAAAAATATTTCTCATTTTATTCATTGGGAAACAGCGCTGTTGAAGGTTGAAAACAGGCAGTCCATTACCATATCCCAGCTTACCTCGCCAACATTTGATGCTTCTCTCAGGGATGTATTCCTGGCTTTGTGTACAGGCAACACCATAGCAATTCCCGGCAAAGCCGTCCGGGGGGATTTGCAACGCACCGGCAAATGGCTGAATGAGCAAAGAATTCATGTGCTGCACGCCGTCCCATCCGTTTTAAGGGCCTTATGCTCCATTGACAATATCGGTACAACGCATCTTAAACACGTGCTATTGGCGGGAGAGCCTCTGTATCTCAAAGATATACGCCAGTTTCAATCGAAATTGGGATCCCATGTCGAATTCATTAACTTCTACGGGGCAACGGAGTCCACCCTGATCAAGTCCTACTGGAAATTCAAGCCCGATTGGAAACTCAATCGCTTACCGGCAGGTAAGGGTATGTTTGATACCGACCTTTTGGTCATTAACAGCCAGGATACGCTATGCGCTTGCGGAGAGTTAGGGGAAGTTTATATCAGAACCCCCTACCTGTCTATGGGCTATCTGGACAAATCAGCATCCGGGAAGGTGTTTATCCAAAGCCCGATACACTCCAACTTTCAGGATATTGTCTATAAAACCGGGGACCTTGGACGTTTTGATGCTTATGGAAATGTAATGTTGTATGGAAGAAAAGACGAGCAGATAAAGCTGAATGGCGTCCGGGTAGAGCTAAATGCAATAGTGCTGGCAGCAAGGAGCTTTGCAGGAGTACATCAAGCAGCAGTGAAGGTTTTTGAAGTGGGGGATTCCAAACAGTTGGTGCTGTTTGCACAAGGGGTTGGTCTTAATGTGGAAGAAATCCATAAGCACCTGGTCAACAATTTACCCGTCGGTCATATTCCCAACCGGATAGAGATCATAGAGAAAATGCCGTTGAATGCAAACGGCAAAATTGACCTGTCCGGCCTCACGTTAAATGCTAATGGAACCAACGAAAAGAGGAATAATCACGAAATAGATAAAGATTCAAAGCTGTTTCAGATCTGGAGCGGGGTCTTGAAAAAAGCAAAACATGAAATCAACCCAGATGCCACGTTTTTTGAAGAAGGTGGCAACTCGTTGATGATCATGATACTTATTGCAAAGCTCCAGCAGGCATACAAGGTTAAGATCAACATCAACGCGTTTTACAAAGATCCGACCTTATCCTATCTCGGGGGGATTTGCAAAGAAGAACAGCAAGGTGCTAATAAGGGCATCCAACCCTTCAAAGCAGAGGAAGGCGCCTTGATTACGGTTTCTCATAACCAGAGAAGACTTTGGTTATTGAATGAACTGGAGGGGGGAAGCAGGACATACAATGTAAAGCGGATCTTCCAGCTTCGCGGTCCTTTTCAGTTGGAGCACTTTAAAAATGCACTGGAATATTTGTTTGCAAGGCATGAGACTTTAAGAACTTCTTTTACCTACAAGGACGAAGATATTTATCAAAAGATCAACAAATTCGCTGCTGTTCAGGAGGTTCTGAATTTCCGGGACTTCTCAGGCCTCGAAAATCCAAAAGAGGAAGCGACCAGGGTAATCCAGGAGGCGCTGGACGAACCCTTTGATCTCTCTTTCTGGCCCCTGATGCGGGTGGAGGTGATACGGATCGCCCCGGATATGCACGTAATCGCCCTGGTCAAGCACCATATCATTTCCGATGGCTGGTCAATGGAGGTGCTGGCGCGGGATCTGGTATCGCTTTACAATCAAGGGGTGCGGTCAGAGAAGATGGCTTTGACTGACCTGCCATTCCAGTACAAGGATTTTACTAAATGGCAAAACGGCCGGATTGACAGCGCTCAATATCGGGCGAATGCGGATTACTGGTTAAACCGATTCAAGGATATACCGGAACCGTTGGAGTTGCCTTACGACAAAGCACGATTCAAGGTCAAAACGTCCAACGGAACACTGTACACCCATACCATCCGTCAGGAAAGTTACCTGAAAATAAGGGCTTTTGCAGATAGCCATGATGTCAGCGTTTTTATGATGACCATGGCAGCCTTCAAGCTGCTTTTCTATCGGTACACCGGAAAAACGGATATAACCATAGGTACGCCTTCCGCCGGAAGATATCAACCGGGCCTTGAAGACCAGATTGGATTTTTCGTCAATACACTTGCACTTAGAACGCGATTCGATGAAGAAGAGACTTTTTCTTCCTTGCTGGACAAAGTAAAAGCAACTGTCATTGCCGCACTGGAACATGAGGATTATCCGTTCGATGAATTGATCTCGAAGCTGGACCCGGAGAAAAGAATGGACCATTCTCCCCTGTTCGATGTAGTGGTCCAGTTCATGAATACGGGTTCAAAAAGTGATGGAAAACCCACATTTGATGGCCTTGAAGCAGAAATATTCAAGACCGAATGGAAGACCAGCCAGTATGATCAGACCTTCTCCTTTACAGAGACGGACAATGGACTGCAAGTAGCCGTAGAGTACAATACCGACTTGTTCTATGAATCTTCTATTCGCAGGCAGATCGCACATGTAGAAAAGATCTTATTGGCTTGCATTGAACAGCCTCGGATAGGGATCCACAAAGTCCAATTCCTGACGGAGGAGGAACAAAAGGCGCACGGGCAATTGATCTCCATAGATACCCGCTATCCGGAAAAAAGCATCCCCACACTCTTCAGGGAAGCGGCTGCAAAAGATCCGGGAAAGACAGCCATCTACACAAGTATCAAACACACGACTTTCGGTGAGCTGACCGACAGGGTAGAACAGCTGTCAGCGTTCTTGTACAAGCTAACCGGGGGTCAAAAGACCAGAGTTGGTCTGTTAATGTATGAAGGTGGTGATGCTATTGGTTCCATGTTGTCTTGTCTCGCAGCGGGCCACTGTTATGTCCCGATATCTCCCGGTTTGCCATACAACCGCCAGAAATATATTGCTGAAGATGCTCAGATAGAGGTGCTTATTTTCTCAAAGGATTTTCTGAGAGAGGCGGGACAACTCTACTGGGAGTGCAGTAAGCTGCAGTATGTCATTTGTATGGACAGCGACAATATCCTGGCGGAGATTGAAAAGCCCCGGGATATCATGTCTGAAGAATTGTGGGATTTTGTAGGCACATCATCCAACGATGAGATCACGGCTGGCGCCTGGTTTTCCAGTTACAACGGATTGCCCATTTCCAGGGCAGAGATGGACGAATACGCAGGCAACGCCTTTAAAAAGTTGGAACCAATGCTACACCCTGCCACCAGAGTACTGGAAATAGGTTGCGCATCCGGCTTGACGATGGCCATGATTGCACCCAAAGTACATACGTATGTAGGAACCGATCTGTCCGCTGAAATTCTCGAAGTTGCAGCAAAACAGATAAAGCAAAAAAATATCAGCAATGTCAAATTGATACATGCAGCTGCACACGATGTGGTCAAACACCTTGAGGGTGAATACGATGTCGTCATCTTCAACAGTGTGGTTCAATGCTTTAGCGGCTATAATTATTTCAGAAAAGTAGTCCTTGATCTCATTCCTTTTTTAAGTGAAAAAGCGACCATCCTGTTCGGTGATCTGCAGGATCTCGAAATGAAAGAGGATTTGATCAACGATTTAAAGCATCATGCCCGGTTGAATCCACAGGATAAGGTGAAGCTGGACTGGTCCCAGGAACTCTTTCTCACAAGGTCTTTCTTTGAAGATCTGAAAAAGCATTTCCCCTTTAAAACGTTGTCGGAACCAAGTCGTAAGATAGGTACGATTGAAAACGAACTGACAAAGTACCGTTTTGATGTGGTGTTTACCATAGATAAAGCCGTCAAGCAGGTCCCTTCTGGTTCAAATTGGTACGACCGCTCTTCCATTTCCCATTTTCCGGGGACTTCCGTTCCGGAAGGGCATGTCGTGCTGGATGATCCGGCTTATATTATCTACACCTCAGGTTCAACAGGCCAGCCTAAAGGGTGCATTGTTTCGCAACGCAACCTGGTGCGCCTGTTTTTTAATGAAAATCATTCGTTTC
>CAZGOT010000101.1:5515-10414 GCA_964527495.1 uncultured Haliscomenobacter sp. | reverse complement strand
GTTCGCGCTTTTGGGACCAACAATCTTCCCGATTGTTCTAATTTATGCCACGAAGCTTCCGGTATAGCTATGCGTGCGACCATCGGATCAGGAAAAGGGACTGTTTCCCTGGCCGACTTACACGAAGCGGACCTCATTCTCTGCTTTGGCCAAAATCCTGGCACTAACCATCCCAGAATGCTCTCTGCCCTAGAAAAATGTAAAGCCAACGGGGGAAAAATTATTGCAGTAAACCCCCTCTTCGAACCTGGTTTGATGCAGTTCAATAATCCCCAAACGGCTAAAGGCCTCCTTGGCAAAGGTTCCCTGCTCGCCGATCTCTATCTGCAAGTCAAAATCAATGGCGATATCGCTCTCCTAAAAGCAATGATGCTCCTGCTGCTCTATCAGGAAAAGAATAGGCCCGGGAGTACCTTCGACATGGACTTCGTACTCCATAAAACCGAAGGCTACGAAGCATTTGCTATGGATTTACAACGCTACGATTTCAATGAGCTCGCCGAAGCCTGTGGGGTGCCGCGCGCTAATATCAAAAAAGCGGTTGCGATGATTACTAAAGCAAAAAAAATCATCGTCTGCTGGGCCATGGGCCTTACTCAACACGTCAACGGAGTCCATAACGTGAAGGAAATAATCAACCTCCTTCTGGCTAAAGGGGCTATTGGAAAACCAGGTTCCGGTGCATGCCCCATTCGCGGGCATAGCAATGTACAGGGCGACCGCACCATGGGGATCTGGGAAGCACCGCCACAACCATTCCTCGATGCCCTGGAAAAGACCTTCGGATTCACACCCCCAAGACATCACGGGTACTCTACCGTTGACGCTATCCGTGCCATGTACGAAGGCAAGGCTTCTGTTTTTTTTGGCCTGGGAGGAAATTTTCTGTCCGCATCCCCCGATACAGCCTTCACCGCAGAAGCACTTCGGCGCTGTAGCCTTACCGTACATGTTTCGACAAAACTCAACCGAAGCCATCTCGTCCATGGCCGTCAAGCCCTTATCCTTCCCTGTCTGGGCAGAACAGACCGCGATATCCAGGCAAAGGGCGAACAATTCGTCAGTACCGAAAATTCCATGGCTGTGGTCCAAATGTCCCAGGGAATCCTGACACCTATCTCCAACAACCTCCTAAGCGAACCTGCTATTGTTGCACGATTGGCAAAAGCCGTACTGGGCAACCGCTATGCCATTGACTGGGATGGGCTGTATGCAGATTACGACCAGATCCGGGAAGCTATTGCACATGTGATCCCGGGGTTCGAGGACTACAACAAAAAGGTCCGCCAACCTGGTGGCTTTTACCTGCCAAATCCCCCTAAAAATCAGGAGTTCCCTACCGATACCGGTAAAGCAAAATTCTCCATTGTCCCGATTCCCCACAATCCCATACCCGAGGGCCACCTCATCATGATGACCATACGAAGCCACGACCAGTTTAACACCACGATCTACGGGCTTAACGACAGATACCGGGGGATTTATAACGAACGCAGAGTGCTGCTCATACATAAAGAAGATTTGCAAGACCTGGGCTTCAAACCCCGGCAGGCAGTTAACCTCATCAGTACCTATAACGGGGTCGAGCGCAAAGCAGAAAATTTTCTGCTCATCCCCTACGATATTCCAAGGCAGTGCACGGCAACCTATTTCCCCGAAGCCAATGCCCTGGTACCCCATGATGCCTTTGATCCGGAAAGTAAAACCCCCGCCTCCAAAATGGTATTTATCCGCCTGGAGCCCGCCAGCACCTAATAATCCCTTTCTCCTTCAAAACCAATCAATATGAACGAATCTTTCACCCATCTCGATGCTACTGGCAACCCAACGATGGTGGATGTCGGAGAAAAACTGCCTTCCAGGCGCAGCGCTACCGCCCAGGCAATCGTTGTACTGAACAAGGCGGTACTTGATTTGCTGGAAAACGAAGAGATCCACACCCGAAAAGGACCCGTATTTCAGACTGCTATCCTCGCCGGGATTATGGCCGCAAAAAAAACGGGAGAACTCATCCCTCTCTGCCACCCACTAGGCTTAGAAAACTGCCAGGTCAGCATTCGGCTCAATGAAGAAAGACATGTACTGATACATTGTACCGCCAGCATCACCGCAAAAACAGGTGTTGAAATGGAAGCCCTCACAGGCGCCGCTGTTGCCGCTTTAACGATTTATGATATGGCAAAAGCCTTTTCGCATGAAATTCTTATCAAAGAAATCTGCCTCATAGAAAAAACGGGGGGGAAAAGGGATTTTAAAAAAGATCTGTCTAGTTAAAATGGAAAAAAAAATACCACAGGAATGGCCTGGTGACCATGTAAAACATGCCGATCTTAACCGTCCGGATTACGGGAACTTTCACCGAAATGAATGGGCAATACACGGTGCTCCCTGTGAGATCATCCGCACCCTCGCTTTTTCCCTTACCCAGGTGCTTTCGGCACAGTTCCGGATTGCCTATGCCGATGCCGACCATCACAGCACTGAATCAACTGGTCACGCAAATAAGCCAGCCTCCCTTATTACCTGCGGTGCTGCAATCGAATACACCGATAAAATAGGCTTTCACCGTTTCGATCAAAGCACCCGACCCAACCATTTCCACTTTAGGGCAAGGTTCGCAGACCAGGATTTAGTCCTGCTCAATGGAAACCATTTCCAGGGAAAGCAACAGATTGTCCTCATTGATCCGAGAAAAGAGGCATCTCTACAAAAGAAAATTGCTAGTCTCACCCGGGTATCCTTGATTTTGCTGGCAGATGGGCAAACTCACCCCTATACTTTCCTCACAGAACATCTCGCTGAAACCCAACAGCCAATGCCTCCGGTTTTAAAGCTCGGGGATCTTTCTGCTATCAGCGACTGGCTGCGCGGAACGTTGCACAAAGCTGTTCCGCCTCTTTATGGCCTGGTGCTTGCAGGTGGGAAAAGTACCAGAATGGGCATGGATAAAAGCCTTATTTCCTATCATGGAGTGCCCCAAAAAGAATTTGCCGCACAGATGCTCGGCCAAATTTGCGAAAAGGTGTATATCTCCGTCCGGCATGACCAGGAAGTGGATACGAAAACTCCCTTCCCCTATCTCCACGATACCTTTCTCCATCTGGGCCCCATGGGCGCCTTACTCTCTGCGTTCCGGGCATATCCCGATGCCGCATGGCTGGCTATTGCCTGTGACCTACCCTTGCTCGATATGGAAACAATCCAATATCTCGCAGGACAACGCCGTATAAGCAACCTCGCAACCGCGTTTATCAGTCCTGCAAATGGTTTTCCGGAGCCGCTCATAGCTATTTGGGAACCAAGAAGCTACCCCGTTTTACTTCAATTCCTCTCCCAGGGGTATTCCTGCCCCAGAAAAGTACTCCTCAACTCCGAAGTCCACCTGCTCCACCCTCCAAACCCCAGTGCGCTATCTAATGTGAATTTTCCCTCTGAAATGGAAGAAATCCAGAAAATTCTCCAAAAAAACGCATAAAAATCGTAGTCCTTTACCCCGCTATTTGCGCCATTCAAATGTGCCAATCAGATGTACAACATCCTGTAGAACAAAATCATATAGCGGAGCAAGAGAGTCTGTATTGATTTCGGTATTGAAATATAAGGCACCCCGAAAAAAATGGGTAGTATTATCCGTTAGATAAAATTCAAAGGGCGTTGCTGCCGGCCCTTCCATACGAAAAGCCATACCTTCGAGATTGGGCCCCCGCTCAATTCTGCGCTCTTCAATATAATTCGCCTTTTTATTATGCCAGTCAGCCATTTCAAACGCATCGGCCTTTAGCTCATCAAAGGTTTTTTCTACCCCAATCCGGTAATAACTGCAATACAACCGGCAGTCAAAAGCCGGCAGATAAACGTCCAGCCAGCAGTTATTATACAGAGGATCGTTCAGGTGTGCACTGTCGCGCACAATTGTTGCATACGTGGGATATTCGAACTGGAATGCACACCCCTGCTCAGAATAGGTTTGATAACTACGTTGCGGATAAGTGACCTTGGGATATGCCCGGGGCTTAGGCAAGCCCGGTGCCCTTTCACAGCCAAGGCTGAGCAGTGTAGCGAAGAGAAGTATTAGACAGCATTGTCTTTGCATAATCATAGTTTTACCCCTGGAAACGAAAAAATGCGTAGAATTTTTTTTCACAATATAAAACGGTTGCCATTAGGGAAAATTGCCCGAAAAGGACGGGAATACCACATGGCCAACACATACCATAAAACAGGATACTGCTTCTTGCACGTATGCGGTTTTAATACTTTGCGAAGTGCAGCAAGCATCAAAACAGCATACATGCAAAAAACATGCGCGTATACACAGGGGTAAAAGTCAGATATTCCGTATATTATCCTACCTTGCTCTGCTTGCTAAGAGATTTGTCCCTCAGAAAGTCAGAACGGCAAATCCTGGGTTTCGGAACCGTTATCGGGCATTTCCGCACCCTGATGGACTGTGGAAACGCCCTGTTGGTTGCCCTGTTTGCGATCGAGAATACGAAAATAATCAGCTACAATTTCCGTCGTTTTGCGGTTTTTACCCTCCTGATCTTGCCAGGTGCGGTGCGTAAGTTTGCCTTCCAGGTAAATCGTCATACCTTTTTTGAGATATTGTTCTGCCCGTTCTGCAAAAGTCCGCCAAACGACAATATCATGCCATTCGGTCTGCTCCTGCCAGTTACCGTCTTTATCACGGTAGCTCTCTGAGGTTGCAAGCGAAAATTTGGCTACTACCGCCCCACTTTCCAGGCGGCGCACCTCGGGATCCCGTCCCAGGTTGCCAATGAGGATTACTTTGTTGACCATTTTGCTGTGATTAAGTAATACAAAAATAATTTACAAGGGCAAGTTACAAGGAAAAACAATGCCTTTCCCACTGCTTTTCCAAGCTTTGTTCCACCGACT
>CAZGOT010000101.1:0-5415 GCA_964527495.1 uncultured Haliscomenobacter sp. | reverse complement strand
ATATGGAATATCCAGAACCGGGCAGCAATCTGCTGGTGGGTGAGGGTTTGACGGTAGGTACGGGAGTTTTCGATCAGCTGGGCATAAGGCAGGTCCTGCAACAAAGGGCTCTGCACTATGAGTTCCGGAAGGGATAGCTCCAGGGAAGTATATTCTATGAGGGGAAATTCCCAGAGAGATGCCCAGATATCACCAGACGAACGCTGCCGGACATATGCTTCAGCAGTACCAGAGCGTATAACCAGATAGTGAAAAAAACGAAGTCGTTTTGCTGGCTTTTTGATTTTTGTGGGCAAATCAGCCGTCCTTTGTGTGAGAAATGCACTACAGCATGTCTGGAAAGGGCATTGCTTGCAGAGTGGGTTACGGGGCAAACACTGCAACGCGCCGAAATCCATCATCGCCTGGTTAAACTCACCTGGATGTATTGGATCCAGGAGCCTCGTGGCAAGCCTGGCAATTTCCTTCTTGCCGCCAGGTGTCTGCATTGGAATTTCTACGCCCCATATCCTGGACAGGATCCGCTCCACATTGGCATCTATAGCCGCTACCGGCTTATGAAAAGCGAAGGAGGCAATCGCAGCAGCCGTATAAGGGCCGACTCCAGGCAATTCCAGGAGTTCCGGCAGTGTTTGAGGAAAGTGGCCATTAAATTTGGTACAGACGACCTGGGCACAGCGCAGAAGGTTGCGGGCACGGGAATAATACCCAAGACCCTCCCATAGTTTTAATACTACCTGTTCTGGTGCACCAGCTAAAGCCTCAACAGTGGGGAATGCAGCAAGGAATTTTTCGTAATAAGGGAGACCCTGCTCCACACGTGTCTGCTGCAGGATAATTTCAGAAAGCCATATGCGATAGGGGTCTTTCTCCCCCTTCCATGGCATTGGACGGCGAACCGTTTTGTGCCAATCGAACAAAACAGTCCGGAAAACCTGCGGACTGGGCATTTGAGCCATAGGGAAGAAAAACTATGCCAGAAATGAAACGGGCAACCAGAAGACCGGATACCAGAGCCCGTTTATCAATTGCCTGTATTACTCCTCATCATTTAGATCCAAAACCAGGTTCGCACTCGCATAACGCGCATTGATAACCTCCTTCAGTTCTTTACGGGCAAAGAAAATACGGCTTTTGACTGTACCCAGAGGCAAATCCAGGTGATCGGCAATTTCCTGATATTTATATCCCTGGTAATGCATGAGGAAAGGAATGCGGATACTTCCATCCAGTGCTTCTATCATCTGGACGAGCTCGTCCATAAGGATATTGGACTCGGCATGATTAGAGATGGCCACATCGCCGGAATTGAGGTAGAATAGATTATCTGTCGAATCTACGATGGTATTAGATTTGACTTTTTTCCTATAGTTGTTGATGAAAATATTTTTCATAATCGTAAACAACCACGCCTTGAAATTAGTGCCGGGGCGGAATTTATCCATGTTCGTCATGGCTCTGTATGCCGTTTCCTGGTATAAATCCTTTGCATCCTCCATGTTTTTGGTCAGATTGAAAGCGAAGGAATGCAGCATGGTAGTCATCTGATAGAACTTGTTTTCAAACTCCAGTTGAGACATGGCGGTAAATTGTTTAGGTTATTCTTCTCTTAGGTTTCATTTGTTGAATCAAAGGTATATTTATATTCAACAAAATTCAAGAAAAGCGACTATTTTTTTTCTGCTATTTATTTTTTGAGTAAAAATCAAATGTTTATTTAATTTAAAATCAACTGATTAATTATTTTATTTGTCAAAAAAACGTCTTTTATATTTTTCAGTAAAAATTGAAAGAAAGCATTTCGAGGCAAAAACATTCTACGCACGCGAAGTGCAAAAAAGGCTCAGAAGCGGTAAAAGCCATTGTTTTTCTGTAACTTAAGCGAGCAAAAGGCAGAAAGGTAAAAGGGGGTAGGAGGAGTAGCTAAAAGTCCAAAAACTTGAATGCTTATTTTTGTGCTTTTTTGAAGAAGAAAGCGGCCACCCCACTGAAAATAAGATTGGGCATCCATGCGCCAAGCCAGACGGGAAAGTTGCTCCCGAGCACAAAAGTTGAAGCAAATTTGGAAAAAAAGATATAAACAGCTCCAATACCAATACCAAGAGCGAGGTGTAATCCGATGCCGCCCCGTATTTTTCTTGCTGCAATAGTCATACCTATTATCGTCAGGATAAAAATAGTAAAGGGCTCCGCATTTCGGCGATGGAACTCAAGGCGATATTTACTGGCATTTCCCGCTCCCCGGATTTCCTGCTTGTGGATATGCTTTAACAAGGCAGGTGTGGACATCATATTTTGCTGGCTGGCATAATCTATAAAATCTTCAGGTCCAATATTGAGCAGCGTATCAAACTGCTGTCCGATTCTCGAATAGAAAGTCTCCTGGATACCGTTGAAAGACCTGATTTCATAATCATAAATTCGCCACTTCAGGGAATCCCTTTGCCATTCAGCACGATCAGCTTTAAGCACCTCTTTGAGCCTTGCCCCCTCGAATACTTCGATGCGAAAATCTCTTGCAGTACTATCACCTTTGGAATAGTATCCAATAAAAGCGGTTGTATTGGGTGCGATAAACAAATGGATATCCCGGACTTTGGCCTTATCCTCATTTTTGCTGATATACGTATGTAAAATCCGAAACATATGCTGGTTTCCCCAGGGAATAACGAAATGGGCCCCCAGGAGATAAATGGCGGTTAAAAAACTCGCTGCAAACAGGTAGGGCCTAAGCAAGCGGTTGAAGCTAATACCTGCATTCAGAATGGAAATAATTTCGGAATTATAGGCCATCCGGGAAGTAAAAAATATCACGGCCATCAGACAAAAAAGCGGCCATAGCAACCCGGCAAGGTACAGGATGAAACTAGGATAGTACTCCCCCGCAATTTCTGCAATAGTAATTGGCTCCTCAATAAACTTCTCTACTTTTTCACTGAAGTCAATAATGACCCCTATCATGGTAATAATCAGTACCGTGAAGAAAAAAGTAGAGAGATATTTAAGAATAATATACCGATCAAGCGTCTTTAGCATCTGATGAAATTGCGGTACAAAGATAGCTAAATCCTTTGGCTGAGGGCCGGGAGAACCTGGTTTTTCCACTCCACAAACTGGCCGAGGACGATTTGATTGCGGGCTTCCTCAACCAACCAAAGAAAAAAAGCAAGATTGTGGAGAGTCGCAATTTGGGCACCAAGAATCTCCTGGTTGTGGATCAGATGTCGCAAGTAGGCCTTTGAATAAAACTGGCTACTCCTACTTGGGCTTTCCGCATCAATTGGACTAAAGTCGTCCTGCCACTTGCGGTTTTTAATATTGATTATCCCGTGGCGGGTGTATAGCATTCCGTGGCGGGCGTTCCTCGAGGGCAGAACACAGTCGAACATATCCACGCCCAGGGCGATACACTCCAAAATATTGGCTGGCGTACCCACTCCCATTAGATAACGGGGCTTATCCTTGGGTAGGATGTTGCATACCAGATCCGTCATCGCATACATTTCTTCGGCTGGCTCTCCGACCGAAAGTCCCCCAATAGCATTGGCAGGGCGGTTCAATTCCGCTACATATTCGGCGGATTGCCGCCGGAGGTCCGAAAAAGTACTGCCCTGGACGATTGGGAAAAGTGTTTGCTCATACCCGTATAGCCCTTCGGTCTGGTCGAAACGCCTGCAGCACCGCTCCAGCCATCGGTGGGTGAGCTCCATAGAGTTTCGTGCATAAGTAAAATCACAGGGATAGGGTGTACACTCATCAAATGCCATGATAATATCCGCCCCAATCTGACGCTGGATATCCATCACGTTTTCGGGAGTGAAAAGATGCCGGGAGCCATCAATATGGGCATGAAAAACGACCCCCTCTTCACTAATCTTCCTTCGGTGGCTAAGCGAATAAACCTGATAGCCTCCACTATCTGTCAGCAACGGCCCCTGCCATCCATTGAAGTTGTGAAGCCCGCCCGCTTTTTGCAGGGTCTCCGTTCCTGGTCTAAGGTAAAGATGGTAGGTATTCCCCAGGATAATCTGGGCTCTTATCTCTTCTTTAAGCTCATGCTGATGCACGCCCTTTACCGTTCCTGCCGTTCCCACCGGCATGAAAATAGGCGTTCGGACCTCTCCATGGGCCGTGACCATTTTGCCAGCTCTGGCATTACTTTGTGAATCGTGGTGTTCAACAGTAAAACTAAACAATGTGCAGACAGCTTGTGTAGGTCAAATAATTAGGCTTCCACCATGAATCTACCCATCAGGGACACCTTTGCGACAGCCACACGTCCTAAAAAGGCTTGGCATACGTAAAAAGTGCTATTCACAGATCCTGATAGATCCATTGCGAAAGTCTGTATTTTTAAAAACCAGGGTAACCGCTATATGTTGTACCGATGCCTGTCCAGTTTGAGCAAAACACCAATCATCATAGAAAAACTAAGCAAGGCAGACCCTCCCTTGCTGATGAAAGGCAGCGGAATACCGATGATTGGAACCAGGCCCATGGTCATTCCGATATTGACCAAAAAGTGTATAAAGAAAATACCGGCCAGACAATAGGCATATACCCTGGAAAAGGCATTGCGCTGCCGCTCGGCAATTACGGTTAGACGAAGTAAAAGCGCAGTAAAAAGCGCAATAATCACCAAACTGCCCACAAACCCGTGTTCTTCCCCAACAGTACAGAAAATGAAATCCGTGGATTGCTCTGGTACATAATTTAACTTAGTCATTTTACCCTCAAAAATGCCTTTCCCCCATAATCCACCCGAGCTGATCGCCATTTTAGACTGCATCAAATTATATAGCGAGCCGCGTGGATCGCATTCCTCTGGGTTCAGCCATACATTGATACGATCTTTTTGATGGGGTTTCAAAAAATGGTTAAATGCGTAGTTAGAAGCAAAGGAAATCCCTACGCATACCATCAGTGCAACCCCCAGAGGAATAACTAAACGGGGCCCCTTCCTTGCCCAGTGATAAATCGCAATCAGAAAAAAAATACTGGCGATGGCCAGACTGACAGCAGAGGCCCCAACCAGTCCATTGCGAATACCCAAAAACGCACCTAACCCAACCAGAATAAGTGCCGACAACCAGAATTTCGCCCGGGATTGCTGGTTTAGCACAATCCCAAGGGCAATTAAACCCATAGCAATGGAAAGATATGCCGGGTCAAAAACTAAGCCAAGTAACAAACTGGCCACAAACAGACCTCCTGACCAATAATATATCGGCGAAAGGCCCTCCCGGTAAAATGCAATCATAAAAGAAAGAAAAACGATAGCAGAACCCATATCGGGCTGTAGCAAAATAAAGGCAGGGGGTGCGGCAATCAGCGCGAAAGCAGTGATTTGTTGCGAGATGCTCTTCAGCGATACCTTAAAAGAACCCAGATAGGCAGAGACGGCCAGGGCCGTAG
>CAZGOT010000100.1:7572-10427 GCA_964527495.1 uncultured Haliscomenobacter sp. | reverse complement strand
TTTTTTTCATGAGAACCTTATATTGCGGGGGGTGTAAAAGCCCCCCGCTTTTTCCTTTAAACCAGCCTTTAACAATAAATATTAATAATCAAAAAATTAATATTAACGGCAAAAAAATTTACCTTAAGCCGAAATTCAGGTTAAGTTTTTCCTGGGGCGCAGAATTTGTCATTAATTTGAGGATATTTTTGAAAGCCAGACTTTGGATATCAACAGTAATCAAAGTTTAACGGTAAGAAAACCAACAAGCATTGCCGATTCAGAATTAAAAAAAACCGTATGAACAGTTATTGGTTATTAGGATATTACACATTTTTTTTAGGATTAATTGTATTGATAGGGATTTCCTTTATTATTCGAAAAGTACCCTTTGCCTATAAAATACTTGGTACATCCCTTTTAACGATGGGGATTATTTTGTTTACCACTTTTTTAATTCAAAGTGGTTTAATGTTTTCCTATCCAATATTTTTTCGAATAAGTTCTCCTTTTCAATATGCAATGGGGCCCTTATTCTATTTTTTCGTGCTGTTTTTATTTTACCCCAGCAAGAAATGGAAACCCATCTACTGGTTAAGTTTTTTACCATTTTTGCTTCATTTAATCGAGTTAATACCACTTTACGTACTTCCCCCAGGCGAAAAAATTAAAATAATTGAAAATAACATGGTTGATCCCTTTGAGAAGGTAAAGCTTGGGATATTAACATATTTTATACACGGAATACTAAAAGCACTATTCGTTTTTTTGTATTCTTTTCTGGCATTTAATATTATTAGGCCGTTAATTTCCAATAGCCGCCATCCAATTTTTGTTCGGAATTCATTGCTTGTAAAATGGGTTTTAATAGAAATAGGAATAAAGTGGTTAATGGTATGTTTTATTTTAATCAGCTTCATTTTTCATTCTTATCTGCCGCATTATGCCCAACGTATTTGGGAAGGCGTCTTTTTTCTGGATACTGTATTTACCGTAGTATTTGTATTGGTGAATCCCGGATTGCTACAGGGGGTAAAATGGAATGAGTCTCCGGTAAAAAGTGTGAGGGAAAAATCGCGACAAGGGAATAAGTTGCAGGTAAATGGAGAGCCAGGAACGGGGGATGACGCTGAATTTTTTGAAATGAATGCGGAAAAGTCGGAAATCATAAAGATGATAGACGAATATATGCAGATTGAGCAACCCTTTTTGGAGCAGGATTTCAGTATAGGGAGGATGGCTGCAGGGATTGGGGAAAAGCCCTATAAAATATCGAAAGCTATTAAGGAATATTATGGAATTTCCTATTCCGATCTTGTGAATAAGTATCGTTTCAAGTATATGAAAGAACAGGTCAAGACCAACGAAAAGTGGCAGCAATTTTCGATAGAGGCGATGATTTTTCAGGCAGGGTTTGGCTCCCGCAACGCTTTTTATTCTGCTTTTCGAAAATCACATCCGAATGTATCGCCTACAGAGTTTTTTCATTTAAAGAATTAGATATTAAGAAAAGGTTATCATTGGATAAATCCGGGGGTGGGAAATCTCAGGTTAGTTTTTTGCGTTGGTTGTTTGGTGTCGTTCACGGAGGACCTCCAGGACATCTCCGAGGCAGGCTCCTTTGGCGTTAAGGAGGACGAGGTAGTGGAACATCAGGTCGGCTGCTTCGTTAAGGAATAAGGTCTGATTATTATCTTTGGCTTCGATAACGAGTTCGACTGCTTCCTCCCCTACTTTCTGTGCAATCTTATTTATTCCTTTTTGGAAAAGGGAAGCGGTATAGGATTTTTCTGATGGATTATCACGTCGTTGGCGGATAATTTTTTCGAGTTGAGTGAGAAAATCCTTAGGGGCATTGGTTTCATTGAAGCAGGTATCGCTACCGGTGTGGCAGACGGGGCCTTTTGGCCGGACGTACAGCAGGAGGGTGTCCTGGTCACAATCCATTTTCCAGTCAATGAGGTGCAAGAAGTTGCCGGAGGTCTCTCCTTTGGTCCACAGGCGGTTTTTGCTGCGGCTAAAGAAGGTGACGGTGCCATCAGCAAGGGTTTTTTCGAGAGCGTCCTGGTTCATGTAGGCCAGCATAAGTACTTCGCGCGTGTCGGCATCCTGGACAATGGCGGGGATTAAGCCGCCGGATTTTTCAAAATCGGGCTTCTGCATAATAATTTACATTGAATTTTAGCGAGTGGGCAGACCTTTGCTTTTCAGATAACTTTTTAATTCCTGGATATCCACTTCGCGAAAGTGGAAAATGCTGGCTGCGAGGGCAGCATCGGCATTCCCGAGGGTAAAGACGTCATAAAAATGTTCCATGGTACCTGCGCCACCGGAGGCGATGACAGGGATGTGGAGGTTTTCAGAAATCATGGCAGTAGCTTCGAGGGCAAAGCCATTTTTTGTACCATCGTGATTCATAGAGGTAAAGAGGATTTCCCCTGCACCCCGGGCTTCAGCTTCTTTGACCCAAGGCAAGAGGGCACGTTCGGTAGGAATCCGGCCGCCGTTGAGATATACCGTCCATTGGTCGTTTTCCATTTTGGCATCTACAGCGAGCACGACAAACTGGCTACCGAATTGTTTTGCCAGGGTTTCGATGAGTTGGGGGTTGCGTACAGCGGCAGAATTGATACTAATTTTATCTGCCCCGGCATCGAGCATGGCCCCGGCATCTTCGACGGAGCTGATACCCCCGCCGATAGTGAAGGGAATACTGAGGCGACGGGCGATATCCCGTGCGAGGGCGGCCATGGTTTTTCGTTTTTCATGGGTCGCAGTGATATCCAGGAAAACGAGTTCGTCGGCACCCACGCTGCTATAGTAGGCGCCGAGGTCAACAGGGTCGCCGGCATCGCGCAGGTTCAGGAAGTTGATTC
>CAZGOT010000100.1:0-7562 GCA_964527495.1 uncultured Haliscomenobacter sp. | reverse complement strand
ACGGTGCGGCCGTCTTTGATATCGAGGCAAGGGATGATGCGTTTGGCGAGCATATTAAAATGTACTTAAGCCTTTGAGTGCAATAGCGCCTTCGTACAGAGCTTTACCGACAATAGCCCCGAAACAACCGCATTCCCGCAGGCTTTCCAGTTCCTCCAGGGAGCTAACACCCCCGCTGGCGATGAGGTGCAGTTTTGGCAGGGCATCCCGAACTTCGCGATAGACGCTGAGGGCGCTGCCCTGCAAAAGGCCGTCTTTGGAAACATCGGTGGAGATGGTGTATTGCACACCTTTTTCCACATACTCTTGCAGAAAGGGTATCAGTTCCTGTGCGCTGTTTTCCTGCCATCCGCTTACCGCAATACGCCCTTCGCGAAAATCTGCACCGAGGATGATGGCTTCGGGCCCGAATTGGGTGAGCCAGCGCAGGAAGAGATCTTGATTTTTAACAGCTATTGTCCCTCCGGTTATTTGCCGGGCTCCACACTCAAAAGCGATCCGGAGGTCATCATCGGATTTGAGTCCACCTCCAAAATCTATCCACAACTGGGTTTTTGCGGCTATTTTTTCCAGAACGCGATAGTTGATGATGCGCTGTGCCTTGGCACCATCCAGATCAACAAGATGGAGGCGCTGCAGGCCAGCGTCTTCGAATGCCCTGGCGACTTCAAGGGGATCTTCGTTGTAGATCTTTTTTTGTGAAAAGTCCCCTTGCGTAAGGCGCACGCACTTGCCTTCGATGATATCTATTGCAGGAATGACATACATATCTTAAAGAGTCAAAAATTTTTCCAGAATCTGCTGGCCAATGGGGCCAGATTTTTCTGGGTGAAATTGGGTGGCGAAGAAATTGTCTTTTTGCAAAGCAGCGCTGAACGGCAGGATATAATCCGCAGTAGCGGAGGTATAGGGGCCTTCCTGGACGTAGTAGCTGTGCACAAAATAGACATAGGCATTTTCCATTTCGGGGTTTAGCCATCCGCCTGGGCGCAAATGGAGGCTATTCCAACCAGTATGGGGTACTTTTTCTCCATTTTTTGGGTGGAAAAGGCGGACATCCTGGGGGATAATACCGAGGCAGTGGACATCGTTCTCTTCTGAATGGCGGCAGAGCAGTTGCATCCCCAGGCAAATGCCCAGTACGGGCTGTGTAAGTCCACGGATAACCTTGTCCAGTCCACGTTCCTGTAAAAACTGCATCGTGGTACTGGCTTCTCCCACCCCAGGAAAAATCACGCTGGAAGCGCTGCGGATAATATGGGGATCACTGGTGGGAACGGCCTCCACCCCCATGCGCTGTAAGGCGAAGAGGACGGATTGTACATTACCTGCATTATAGTGGATTACTGCGACCATATAAAAGCATTTTCGATGTTCGGTTTGAGGTTGGTTTTACTGGATTTTAAACAATGGGAGTGGGTTTAGAGCGTTCCTTTAGTACTTGGGATGTCGTTATTTCCAGGGATTTTAACTATAGCTGACCGGATAGCCCGGGCAAAAGCTTTAAAGAGGATTTCGATTTTGTGGTGTTCATTTTCTCCTTCTGCTTTTAGGTTGATATTGCATTGGGCCTGGTCGCTGAAAGATTTGAAAAAATGGTAAAACATTTCCGTAGGCATACCACCGATTTTTTCCCTTTGAAAAGGAGCATTCCAGACCAACCAGGGCCTTCCGCTGAAATCAATAGCGGCCTGTGCGAGGCAGTCGTCCATGGGTAAGAGGGCGAAGCCGTAGCGTTCGATACCGCGTTTGTCACCGAGGGCGATCCGAAAAGCTTCTCCCAGGGCGAGAGCGGTATCTTCAATGGTATGGTGTTCGTCAATATGCAGGTCGCCCTGGACGCTGACTTCGAGGTTACAGCCGGAATGTTTGGCCAGTTGGTCTAGCATGTGATCGAAAAAGCCGATACCGGTAGTATTCTTATAGCGGCCCTGACCATCGAGATCGAGGCGGATACGGACTTCTGTCTCCCGTGTGACGCGGTGTACAGTTGCTGTGCGTGACCTGTTGCGCAGGAAATAATAAATATCTGACCATTCGCGGGCGATGAGCGCAAGGGAGGGGAGCAGATGTTCGGCAGACTGGAGAAAATCCGGATTGCCATGCACTTCGCTGGAATTAATCCAGATGCCTTTGGCACCGAGATTTTTGGCCAGTTCGATATCTGTTAGCCGGTCGCCGATGACGAAGGAGTTAGCCAGGTCATAGCTATCGTCGAAGAAATGGGTCAGTAAACCAGTTCGGGGTTTTCGGGTTGGGGCATTTTCATGGTCGAAAGTCCGGTCGATAATTATTTCTTTGAAGAAAATCCCTTCATTTTCGAGAGCTTTTAAGATGGTATTGTGCGCCGGCCAAAAATTTTCTTCCGGAAGGGATGGAGTACCCAGACCATCCTGGTTGGTTACCATGACGAGTTCATAGTCCATTTCCTGTACAATAGTAGAGAGGAAGCGGAAAACACCGGGCAGATATTCAATTTTTTCGAGGGCATCCACCTGAAAGTCTTCGGGTTCGCGTACCAGGGTACCATCGCGGTCGAGAAAGAGGATTTTTTTCATAATATCGGGATATTTCTAATTCGGTTGAGCCGTATTTAGCCAATTCAGGGGTTTAAGCAAATTGACCTGTGGATGCAAAAATCTGCAGGGCTTCCAGTAACGTGGTATTTTCTTCAGGTGTGCCAATGGAGATACGCAAACATCCTTCACAAAGCGGAACAGAAGAACGATTTCTGACGATAATTCCCTGACGGGTTAAAAAATGGTAGAGTTTATCGGGGGCATCCACCTTTACCAGTAAGAAGTTGGCATCACTGGGGAAGATTTGTTGAACGAAAGGGAATTCAGCTAATGCATTGGCAAGTCGTTTGCGTTCTTCGAGCAGGATTTGTACCATTTGTTGTTTATGGCCAGGATCCTGAATAGCCTGAAGGGCTTTTTCCTGGGTTAGGATATTGAGGTTATACGGGGCTTTAACTTTGTTGAGCAGTTGGATAACAGGTTCGCCGGCGAAAGCCATTCCAAGGCGGATAGCAGCCAATCCCCAGGCTTTTGAGAGCGTTTGGAGGATGACGAGATTGGGAAATTCCGACAGCATCGGCAACATACCCGGGTCTGCTGAAAAGTCAATATAGGCTTCATCCACCACAACAATACCTGGGAATGCTTTAGCCAGTCGGCGTAGGATATCCGGGTGGAAGGAGTTGCCAGTGGGGTTATTGGGGCTGCAGAGGAACAGGATTTTGGATTGTGGGCTGGCCGCTGTTAAAATGCGTGCTATATCAGGTTGAAAATCGTAGGTCAGAGGGATTTGGCGTACATCAACACCGGCGATATCTGCAGCAACCTGGTACATACCATAGGTTGGAGGGAGGGTAATGATATGATCCTGGCCGGGGATACAAAAAATGCGCACCAGGAGATCTATTGCTTCATCGCTGCCATTGCCGAGGAATATTTGGGAGGCGGGAATATTTTTTAGTGCGGATATTTTGGCCTTAAGTTTTTCCTGGAGCGGGTCCGGATATCGGTTGAGGCCATTATCGAAAGGATTTTCGTTGGCATCGAGGAAGGTTCCGGCATGGCCTTTGAATTCACTTCGGGCCGAGGAATAAGGAACCAGGCTCAGGATGTTGGGGCGGACTAATTTTTCAATTTCCATAAATCCGGATTAATTCGATTCATTCAGGAGTCTGATGCGCACAGCGGCGGCATGCGCGTGAAGGCTTTCTGCCCGGGCCATTGCCTCAACTGTTGGGGCAATAGCCCTCAGACCCTCTGTACTGAGCTCCTGGAAAGTGATTTTTTTGATAAAAGAGTCGAGCGATACACCGCTAAAGGCACGGGCGAATCCGTTGGTGGGAAGGGTATGATTGGTACCTGATGCATAATCTCCCACTGATTCGGGGGTGAAATTGCCCAGAAATACCGAGCCCGCGTTGACGACTTTTTCTGCAAGTTGTCTGGCATTTTCTACTGCGAGGATGAGATGCTCGGGGGCATATACATTGACTAAATCCATAGCCTCATCCTCATTGCGGGCGACGATGGCAATACTGTTAGCTAGAGCTTGCTGAGCAATTTCCTTTCTGGGCATGGATTCCAGTTGGAGATTGATTTCGGTTTGGACTGCTGCGACGAAGGATTCCTGCATTGCAACGAGGACGACCTGGCTATCTGCACCATGTTCTGCCTGTGAAAGTAAATCAGCAGCCACATAGGCCGGTATGGCGCTATGGTCGGCAAGGACGAGTACTTCCGATGGACCTGCCGGCATATCAATGGCGATGCCCATTCGGCTGACGAGTTGTTTGGCGGCGGTGACATACTGGTTTCCGGGGCCAAATATTTTGAAAACCGGGGGTATGGATTCGGTTCCAAAAGCCATAGCGGCTATAGACTGTACGCCACCGATTTTAAAGACACGGCGGATACCTACGGCTTCAGCAGCAAACAAGATGGCGGGATGTACAGCGCCTTCTGGTGAGGGGGGAGTACAAAGGATGATTTCGGGGCAGCCTGCCAGTACTGCGGGGACCCCAAGCATAAGCACACTGGAGAAGAGCGGAGCAGTACCGCCGGGCACGTAAAGTCCAACTTTCTGTATTGGAACGCTTTTCCGGCTACAGCGTACGCCGGGCATGGTTTCGAGCTCCATTACCGGCATAGCTTGAGCGGCATGGAACTTAGTGATATTCTCTTTGGCGACCAGAATAGCTTGTCGGAGGGAATCGTCGAGGGCATTACGAGCCACATCAAATTCCTGTGGGGTTACTTCCAGTTCTTGTAGGTCTGCCTGATCGAATCTGGCGGTATAGCGTTTTACAGCGGCATCTCCCTGTTTGCGGACATCATCAATGATAGTGGAGACGACCAGGTCGAGATTTTGGGTTTCGAGGGAGGGCCTTGCCAGGATTTCGGGCCAGGCATTGCGATCCGGATAACAATAAGTTTTCATAGGAGTGGCGTTTAGAGGATCATTTTTTCAATAGGTACGATGAGGATGCCCTGTGCGCCGAGCGCTTTAAGTTTGCCGATAATTTCCCAAAAGCGGGTTTCATTGATTACGGTGTGGACGGAGCTCCAGCCGGATTCGGCGAGGGGCATGATGGTAGGGCTTTTCATCCCGGGTAGAATTTCAATAATTTCGGAAAGTTTGTCATTGGGGGCATTCATAAGGAGGTATTTGTGGTTACGTGCCTCGAGAACGGATTTCAGGCGGAAGAGGAGTTGATCGCGTAGGGCGCAGGCTGCTGGTGTAATATCGGTACCGCTGACCAGCCAGGCTTCGGAGCGCAGTAGGATTTCCTTTTCCTCCAGATTATTCATAAAGAGGGTATTCCCTGAACTTACCAGGTCACAAATCGCATCAGCCAGGCCAATATTTGGGGCGATTTCGACTGAGCCGGAAATTTCATGGATTTCGGCTTTTATTTTGTTTTTTTCCAAAAAAATCTGGAGGGAATTGGGATAAGACGTAGCGATGCGTTTTCCTTGCAACCAATCAGGACCTGGATAGGCAATACCTTTAGGTGCGGCGATGGAGAGGCGGCAATGGGAGAAACCCAGCGGAAGCAGCATTTCCAGATTTCGGCGGGACTCTATCACGGTATTTTCCCCCAGGATAGCGATGTCGGCTATTCCATCGGCTACATAGGCTGGGATGTCCGAGTTGCGGAGGTAATAGACTTCCAGGGGAAAGTTGCGGGCCCGAACTTTGAGGGAATCTTTTCCATCTTCGAGTTTAATTCCGCATTCCCTCAGGATTTGCAGGGAGTCTTCCAGTAAGCGCCCAGATTTTTGTACGGCTATTTTTAATGTAGTATCCATTTTGACGTTTGAATAATGGTAAAGGGATAGTCTTTTAAGTGAATTTTTGCAGCTTAGCGAAAAAAAGCAAGCGTATAGGCAAAAAAAAAGAGGTCTACCAGCAAATGGCAGACCTCTTTTTGAGACAACGCTCAAACCATCGTCACCACTTGCACAAGCAAGATGGAAAATGATGATGATGGCGATGCAATAGAAACATGTTGTAAAAATTTGTGGTACGGGGCGGAATTGAACCGCCGACACCAGGATTTTCAGTCCTGTGCTCTACCAACTGAGCTACCGTACCTGCTAATTAAAGCGACGGCAAAGATAATGGTTAAATTTATTAAGTGCAAGGGAGATAAAAAAAAATCCCGATTATATTTGAATTCGTAAAAAAGCTGGTGAAAATTGTGGGGGGAGGAGAAAAGAGACTGTACGCATTAAACGAATGATATGCCTGCGAGAATACTTGCTGTTTTGTTTGGATTATTTGCGGCAGCGATGCTGTTGCTGGCATTCCGCGGAGCGGATTATTTTGCTTTGTATGCTATTCCACATGTAATATTGCTAGCGGTAATAATGACCTTTGGCCATCAGATAAACTGGTGGTGGTATAGTCGTTTTCCACCGGATATTGACAGAGAAGGCCGTCGTTTTCTGGAGCGTTTTTACCGGCCTTATCTGCGCTTGGGAGACGAAGCGCGGAGGGAATTCCGGCAGAAGGTAGCCTTATTCCAGATGGCGCTGGAATTTCGGGAGCAGGGTATGGAGCAGCGCTTGCCGGAGGACTTCAAACTTATCGTGGCAGTGAGTGCCGTAATATTGACCTACCGAGAAGATAATTTTTTGCTTCCAAAATTTCCCGTTATTGTGGTGTACAGAGGTTCCTTTCCATCGCCACAATACCCGGAGTTATTCCATGCCTCTGAGTTGTATGCAGAAGATGGGGTATTGCTTTTTTCAGCTCAACATTTGATGAAGGGATTTACGGAACCGGAAAAGTATTATGATGTTGCCTTACATGAGTGGGCAAGGGCTTTTATCCTCTCTTATCCTGAGCGGCCCTGGCCGAATCCGGCGGAAGAGACCTGGGACTTGCTGGAGCGCGTCAGTGGATTTAGGAAAGCCGCGTTACAAGCATATGTCAACCGGCCGGATTTGGAGTTGCTGCCTGCGGCTATTGTACATTGCGTGCATTTTCCTGAGAAATTTGAGAAATACCTGCCCGAATTAAAGACAGCTATTTCGAAGTGTCTGAAGTGAGCTTATATGGAGGGAGGAGGAATTTTTGAGCATAGGGCTGTAAAATTTCAGTAGGCTGCCTCATAAGTCTCTGGGGTTGTATAAAAAGCCTTGATATTGCTGCGAAAGTGGATAAACCAAATTTCTAATGATATGATAAACCGCCGCCAATACCTTCAATCCGTTCTTTCCGGGGGCCTGGTGCTCCTGCTTCCGGAAATCGTCCGAACTGCTGTTGGCAGACTCGATAGTGAGGTGAAGTTAGGATTAATTACCGATTTGCATCAGGATCTCATTCACGATGGCGCTGAACGTCTGGGTAGATTTGTGAAAGCGATGAAAAATGAGCATCCGGATGCCACCATTCAACTTGGTGATTTTGCAATCCCAAAGGAGGTTAATCAGCCGATAGTCAGTTTATTTAGTAAAAGCAGCCAGATGCCTCTCCACGTCCTCGGCAACCATGATATGGATAGTGGCTTTACAAAAGCACAGTGTATTGCTGCGTGG
>CAZGOT010000099.1:0-10495 GCA_964527495.1 uncultured Haliscomenobacter sp. | reverse complement strand
CGGATGAACTGATCCAGTTTTTGAATGAGCAACTGATAGTTTTCCTGTGCCTTCATATTTCCTGTTACTTTAGCGTTTTCAAGATTAATCCAAACGGGGATTCATTATACAGGGATAGACGGGTACATATAACAAAATCACAATACCTTTGATATCCCCAAAAGGATAAACTGCGTCTGTCCGTGAAAAAAAATCTACGGAATTTTTAGTTCTAACAGCCACTATTTTATTCCTCGTAATATAACGATCAATTCCGTGGGTTGAGTTCAAACTGGAGGTAAATTGCTTTGAGTTCTTCGTTGGGTTCAAAAAGTTTGATTTCTTCAATCGTTTTGGTGATATCGGCGACTTTGGCTTCCAGTGCGGATTTTGTTGCAGCATTCCGGGATATATTTGCCTGGCTTCTGTAGGCGTTGCGCATATCGTTGAGAGCCTTTGTTGCACCAAGTCTTCTCCAGACACTTTGGGAAATATCGAGTGCGAGACTTTTGAAAGTTTGGGCGGCTTTTGCGGCAGCATTTTCACCTAGGGAGAGAGCAAATTCCTGATAATTTGCAATAAAGAGGATAGCATTGAACGCACTGAGCTTGCGCAGGTTATTTTCGAAGAAGCCAACATGGATAGAATCCGTGCTCTGCTTGTAGATTTCGCTAATAGAGAGGAGTATATCTTCACTTTTTTCCTTTTCCAGGCGTGCTGCGGCCTCAACTCCAGCCTGGGGATTATTTTGGTGAAGAATTTCGAGGCCAATCGCCAGTACATTGTAGGCAGAATCGGTCTTCAGGGCAGTTGTAGCGATTTCGAGTGCTTTAGCCGCATCGTAATCGGCAAGTTTCAGCAGAGCTGCTGCCCTGACTTCAGAGTTGGGATCCTGGAGTACAAGTTTTTGCAGTATAGATTGTAAGTCCGGCAACATTTTACCTTGCAACTCTTCTATTGCCGAACTTCGGATAACCCAGTGTGGATCTTTCAGGGCAGCAGCAGAGATAGAGGGCAGGAGGGGGCTATTCTTTTCTGAAAGGCGACGCATGGCTTCGAACCTATCAAGGAATCGTGCTCCATTGAGAAATTGGAAGACGAGTTGTTCATCGGTGAGGTTATCGCGGATTTCGGCGAGGAGGACACGATCATTATCGAGAACGATCAGATCGGGTTTAAGGGCACAGGCAAAGCGCAATTCCTTTGTTCTTTGGTCAATCTGTACAGGAAAAGTCTGGACAGTTCCCCCGGAATAAACGGCAACGGTTACCGGCAGTTGGAAAATAGCAGGATAGCGGTCGGCATTTTGGGTTTGCTCGACATTGATGACCGCTTCGCGTGCCTGCTGGTCAAAGCCATACGTAATTTGGAGTTCCGGATGGCCGGGGCTGAAAAACCACTGGTTGAAGAACCAGTTGAGGTCTTCGCCGCTTACTTCTTCAAATGCCAGCCTAAGCTGATGTGCTTCGACGGATTTGAAGGCATTTTGGTTGAGATAGAGGTTTAGGGCTGCGAAAAAGATCTCATCGCCGAGGTAAGTGCGCAACATGTGCAGTACGGCACCACCTTTGTTATAGCTATGGGCATCAAACATATCCTCATTATCTTCATATCCGAAAAATATGAGGGGGTGTAGCTTATCCGGACTTGTCTGCAGGTATCCTTGCCATTCCTGAAAGAGGTGAAAATCCGCTTCATCTTTCCCGTATTTGTGTTCTAGCCAAAGGTACTCGCTGTAGTTGGCAAACCCTTCATTCAGCGTGAGGTTGGCCCAGCTCTCGCAAGTGACGAGGTCACCGAACCATTGGTGTATCAGCTCGTGGGCAACGATTTTATCGTTATGGTTATCAATTAGTTCACGCTTGTGCTTTTGGACGAATTCACCGAAAACGGAGGCGGAGGTATTTTCCATTGCTCCGGAAACATAATCGCGCACTACGATCTGGGCATATTTGGGCCAGGGAAAATCAACGCCAAGTTTAGAAGAGAAAAAATCAAGCATTTCGGGCGTGTGGGCAAAAATATCGCGAGCGGAAGCGGCATAATCGGGTTCCACGTAGTAGGCAACTTCTTTATTTTTCCAGGTATCTTTAACTACGGCGTATTCCCCTACGGCGAGCATAAAGAGGTAAGGTGCGTGGGGTTCGTCCATGCGCCAATAATCGGTGCGTGTACTGTCGGGGTTGTTGGAAGAGTGGACGAGCAGGCCATTAGACAGGGTAGTAAAGCGGTTAGGGACGGTAATAAACATTTCCTGTGTACAGCGCTCGTTGGGTTTGTCAATGGTTGGGAACCAGCGGGAGTTCCATTCCGTTTCCCCCTGGGTCCAGATTTGGGTGGGTTTTTCCGGATCTTCTTTTCTTGGATTGATAAAAAACAGGCCTTGATTGGAGGTAATTGCGGCGCTGCCCCCACTTGCAGAGGGCCGGGCGGTATATTCGATAGCTATGGAATACTGTTGATTTGGTAGAAAGGTTTTTCCCAGGTCAATAGCGATTTGCTGTCCATCATACGTAAACTGCAGCGAGGTATTATCTCCTGCGAAGGTAACTTTACGAAAATCAAGATTTTTGGCATCGAGGACAAGGGTGCGGGTAGGGCGGAAAAAAGGTTTAAAATCTAGTACGGCTTTTCCGATGACCATCTCCTGATTGAAGTCGAAACGCAATTCGAGGCGGGTATGTAACAGGTCATTTTCCCTTTTATAGCTAGGATTATAGGGTTTGGGAAGGAATTCATCGGGGGTTTTTAGCGCAGAGGGTTTATCGGCTTCGACAAAGAGGGTGTCGAGGTCCACTTTTTCTTTTCTGCCGGAGATTTTTCCTTCCGGGCCGATTTTTCCGGAAGTCGAACAGGCATTTCCAATCAGTAGCAGCAGAAGGAAAAGGGCTTGGAAAGGAAGGAAAGGACTACGGGGTTGGAGGCGAACTTGGAGCATTTTACAAAATTTTACCTGTCAATTAGAGGATTGCCGGACAAGGGCACACGCTATGCGGGGATTGGCGACTGGGGGACTTTTTCTAAAAAATCAGCGAGGTAGCTATTGAACTCCTCGGGGTGTTCCATCATAGGTGCGTGGCCGCAACGATCAATTAGAATAAGGGTTGCATGGGGAATAAGCTCTTTAAATTTTTCTCCGACGAAAGGAGGGGTAATAGTATCTTGCTTGCCCCAAACGAGCAGAGTAGGCACTACGATATTGTTGAGTTTGTCCGCAAGGTTGTGGCGTATAGCTGATTTTGCAGTAGCGATAATCCGGATAGCCTTGTTGCGGTCGTTTACGGTCGAAAATACTTCATCTATCAATTCCTGGGAAGCAACGGCCGGGTCGAAAAAGGTACTTTCCGTTTTTTCCTTAATAAACTGGTAATTGTTTCTGGGGGGAAAGCTGGTACCCATAGAGTTTTCGAAAAGGCCTGAACTTCCTGTCAGCGTGATGGAGGCAATATGCTCAGGATGGGCAAGCGCATAAAGAATAGCAATATGGCCACCCAGGGAATTACCGAGGAGGTGAACTTTTTCGAATTTTTTATGCACGACAAACTCAGAGACGTACTCTACGAGCCCCGATACAGACACTTTGCGGAGTGGTAGTTCAAAAATGGGCAGGATGGGTACGACCACGTTGTATTTTGCCGAGAAGCGGTTCAGGATGCCTTCAAAGTTGCTCAAGGCGCCGAATAGCCCGTGTAAGAGAAGCAGGACTTCCGCGCCAGGTGTAGTTTCGATGTACCTGAATCCACCATCCGTGGTAATTGCGTAGTTCATTGCGAAAAGTGTGGTGTTGAAAAAGTTTTGTTCAAAGCACAAAAATAGCCTTTTTTGTGGAACTTAAAGATTGTTTGGATATTCCTGCAATGCCGGGCATGGCAAAGCGCAGCAAAAAATTCCATAAGGGAAGATGTGGGCAAAAAAACAAGGTGTTTTAATTTGATATAATGTTTGAATTATCAATAAAAATGCATTGTTTTGCAGTGAGAATTTCAGGGGAAAGCAAAATGCACTGACTTCCCCCTGAAATGAATTCACCAAAACCAAGCAAACAATTCAATTTGTTCATCAAATTTCAAGAAACATGCGTCTCGTCATTAACTCCTTGCTTTTTGTCCTCGCAGTGGGCACGGTAACTTCCTGCGTTTCCAAGAAAAAATACGATGAGCTGGCTGCAGGTAAGCAGGCCAGTGATGCCGCTTTGGCGGAAACGCAAAATCGCGTAAAAGGCCTCGAACAGGACAATGCTAAGCTTAAGTCGGATATGGAAGCCGAGAAAAACCGTCTAAACGGTGAAATCGCCAGCCTCCGTAGCGATTTGAATGCTACTAAAGGCCAGATTGGCCAGGTTCAGGAAAAATTGAACATGACCCAGGCTCAGCTGGACAAAATCAAGAGTGAAATTAATGGCATTTTTGCTGCTTACGAAAAGAGCGGACTGAAACTGGAAGAAAGAAATAGTGGCCTCTATGTCATCACTTCGCCAGTGAGCTACCGCAGCGGTTCTTATGCACTTACCCGTGCTGAAAAGCAGGCGCTCGCAGAACTAGCCATGACGCTCAAGAACAATCCTGATGTAAAGCTCCAGATCGAGGGCCATGCAGATGCAGACAAAGTTAATGCAGGTGCTTCTTATCAGGACAACTGGGAACTTTCTACTCTCCGTGCACTGAGTGTAGTGCGTGAGCTGATCAAAAAAGGTGCAAACCCTTCACAGGTTTATGCTGCAGGCCGTGGTGATTCTATGCCAAAAGGCGATAACAAATCCCGTGAGGGCAAAGCGCAGAACCGCAGAACTGAAGTCAAAATTGACCCAAGCCTGAAGGCCATCAGGGATGCGGTGAAGAATTAATTAGTCTTTTTACCGTCCAAATCGGTTGAATCAAGGCAATATTAAAGCAAAGGGGCGTCATCAGAATCTTTCTGATGACGCCCCTTTGCTTTTTGGGGTTGTGTGAAAAGTATGGGGTTGTGTGAAAAGTGTTCCGCCGCCTACGGCGGCGAAATAAAGAACGACGTTTTGCCTCATTTTGCAAAGCAAAATGAGGCAAAACGTCGTTCTTTCAAAAATAACATTTGGCTGCGTCAGCCGCCAAATGAAAAGCCGGGGGCTTTTTACACAACCCCAACTCCATACTTTTAAGCCCCGAGGTAAAACAGCGTCCATTTACTTTTTTACGATAGAATAGACCCGGCTAAAGCGCAACCCAGTAAAAATTCCGATGGCATTAGCATCACCACTAAGGTTGGAAATGAGTGGGCTTGGCTGCGCAAAGGGGTTGCCATTACCAAAAACGGCTCTTTGAAGGCTTTCCTGGAAGCGGTAATAAGGTTCATCTATGTGGTAAATGGTAGAAATCAGGGTGTCGCCTTTTTTGTATTCGTAGCCAGAACCAAAAACAAAAGTTTTTTCTACGAAGCGGTCATCTACAGTAAAATCCTGGAGGGGGATGCTGTCGAGGCTATTCAAGTGGAGGACACGGCGAAAATAATTGGGCTTTTCTGGCGGATCGGTGAAGTAGGTGAGCACCCGGGCCAAGGTATCGCCTTCTTTAAATTGTACCACGGCACTGTCAATAGGTACAAGGGGAAGGATTCGGGTACTGGCATTGATAGTTTTTCCCTCTGCGGTAATTACTTCTAGTGCAAAGGGTTCCAAGGTATCAAGCGGTACGAGGTTGGGAGAAAAGTAATTGTACAACCGCCTGCCAGACGGATCGAAGTACAAAACATTGGCAAGCGGATAAAGGCGGTTTTTGTGGCGAATCTGCACTTTTGCCCCGGGGACGAGAATTTCCTGCAAAAAGCCTGCAAGATTATCAGGCGCAGGGAAGGGATCAAAATATGCAGCACTTTTGGACAGTGCGAGGCGGAAAGGCTTACCAGGTTCGAGATAGCATTCCAGAACGAGCTGAGATTCATATTCCGGGAGTTCTATTTCTATTTCTTTTTCGAGGTTACAGGAAGCCAGCACGTAGAAAGCGAGTGCGGCAAGGAAAAGGTTTCGGGGCTGGCAGGACAATTGCATGGCCATTAAAATTTAAAGTTCCAGGTAATAGCCGGCAGGATCGGGAAGAGGGAGACTTGCTTTGCTTTAATCCCTGTGGGGATATCAATGGCATTCCCGCTGGTATCCTGCTGTTCGCGGAAAATAGGTTCCAGAAAGATAAAAAAGACATTCCTTCGATCGTACGCATTCACGATGCTGAACGTCAGGTCGCTTTCGCCCCATTTAGGAAAGAAGCGCCATATCAGTCCGGCATCGAGACGGTGATAAGCAGGGAGCCGGAAGTTGTTTCGGTTTTGATAAATGGGTACGAGAGTACGCAATTCGGTTCCGGCAACATCCTGGAAGGTAAACCTGCCGTTGGGCAACCATCGCAGATCACCGGAGCCATATACAAAGGTGGCAGATGCACTAAGTCGGGGTCCGATTTCCCAAAACAGGACGACAGAGAGGTCGTGTCGGCGGTCATAAATAGGGGCAAATTGCCCTTGCTGTGCGAAGGATCTTTGGGGGTCGAGGGGCTCAAAATTTTCCCGGGTCACACGTGCGAGGGTATATCCTATCCAGCCGGTTAGCGTGCCCTGTTTTTTTTCCACGCTGATTTCCCATCCATAGGCACGGCCCTGGCCGATAGCGAATTCTTTTTCAAGGTCATCGTTGACAAAAATTTGGGCACCGTCCACAAATTCCAATTGGCGGTAGAGGTTTTTGTAATACAGTTCCGTCGTAATGAGCCAGGTTTTATCAGGGGCCCAGGAGAGCCCTGCCGCTACCTGGTCGGAGAATTGGGGTTTTACCCCGGCAGTTGAAGGATACCAGACATCTGTAGGTAGGGCGACCCCCGAATTGGCGACGAGGTGCAGGTATTGGACCATACGGGAGTAGCTCAGTTTGGCACTCATGGAGGGTGTCAGCGACAGGCGACCGGATATTCTGGGTTCGAACCCCTGATATACAGTAGAGCCGGTGAGGAAGCCACTCCACCGCAGGCCACCTTGGAGGGAAATATTTTTTGAAGGCTCCCATTCATCAGAAACGTAGGTGCCCCATTCCAACGAACGAAGATCTTTTCCGGAAGAAAAAGAGACGATACCATCGTCGCTACCGGCTCTGAGCCGGCCAACAGAAAAACGGTGTCCGGTAATCTGAGCGCCGAAACGTATATTATGCTGATTGTTGAGGGCGTAAAAAAAATCTGTTTTTCCGTTGATGTCCCGGATGCCAGATCCAAGGCTAGAGGAAAACCCGATGAGTTCGTTACCTATATTATATTGATAATCGGATACAGTAAAAGTCGTATTGGCGAAAAGCCTGGGGGAGAAAATGTGGTTCCAGCGGAGGGTTCCTGTTGCATTTCCCCAGTCAAAATTGAAGTTGAACACATCGTCGGAGAAATTAAACACGTCCCGGCCAAAATAGCCACTCAGGAATATCTGGTCTTTTGCACCGATTTGAAAATTTGCCTTGGCGTTGAGGTCGTAGAAGAAATAATCGGGGATAGGGTTGGCATTGCTTCCATTGTTTTGCTGGGCCTGGTTGATACCGCGTGTGAAGAGGTCTATATACGTTCGTCTTGCGGAGACAATAAAGGAAGAGCGGCCTTTTTGAACAGGGCCTTCCAGGGTAAGCCTGGATGCGAGCAGGCCAATTCCTCCTGCTCCGGAGAGTTTCTGGTTGTTGCCTTCTTTGAGGCGCACATCAATTGCTGAGGAGAGGCGTCCACCATATTGTGCGGGGAAGCCGCCCTTATACAATTTGAGATCCTTGACGGCGTCGGTATTAAAAGTGCTGAAAAAGCCAAAGAGGTGGTTGGGGTTGTAAACGACGGCTTCATCTAAGAGGATGAGATTTTGGTCATTGCTACCTCCACGTACAAACAATCCGGTGACCCCTTCAGAACCTGAGGGGATACCTGGTTTGAGCTGGATTGCTTTAAGGATATCGCTTTCTCCGAGGAGGACCGGAATCATTTTCGCTTCCCTGGTATTGATCGCTTCGATACTCATTTGGGGAGAGGCCATTGCTTCCCGGGTACCTTCGGCAAGGACTTCTACGGTTTCGAGTTCTACGCCAAAGGAGAGGCGGATATCCAGCCGGATATCATTTTGTAAGGCTACCTGTTTGATTTGTGACTGGAAGCCTACAAAGCTGAACTGGATTTCGACAGAATCACCTGCTGGCAGGAGGAGGGAATAGAATCCGTATTCATTAGAGGAAGTGCCGATGCCCAGTTTTGGAGCGGTGATAGAGACTCCTGGGAGCGTTTCCCCGTCATCGGCAGAGCGGATAGTACCGCTAATACGGAAGCCGGACTGTGCCGGAAGGAGCGTTGCCGATACAATCAGGGCGGTTGCCAGCCATAGCCGGCAGAAAAAATGCTTCATCTTAAAATTAATTCAGTTGGAAGGGGGCTACCAGGTCGAATAGGGGGATTTTTACTGAAAAGACTTCTTTTGAATATTGATTCTGCATTTGGTAGGCACCGCTCATCCTGCCCATTGCAGTAGTGAGGTGGCACCAGGATACGTACTGATGGGTTTCGCCTGGTTCCAGTACAGGTTGCTGGCCGATTACCCCTTCGCCTTCCACTTGTCGGTGGATGCCATTGGAATCAATAATTTCCCATTGTCTGCGCAAAAGTTTAACGGTATCGGGGCTAAGATTTTCAATAGTTATGCGATAGGCAAAAATATACTTATTTGCCAACGGGTTGGAGTATTGGGGCTGATAGGAATTTTCGACGCTTACCCGTATGCCTTTGGTAATCAAAGTTTCCATTACGCTCTGGATTTAAAAGAGGGTATGAGGAACATTACGTGGTACGCCATTTGGGAGTGTGGCGTTACCTGCGGCCTGACGGAAAGAATTAGCAGGACAAGAAGGACCTGACGATTTTCTCCGCATCGGCCAATGCAACGTTAAGTACATCATTAACCAATACGCAGTCAAATTTGTTTTCAAAACGCAGTTCTTCTTGTGCTTTTTTGAATCGCTCCTGCAAGGTTTGTTCAGTTTCCGTATTTCTTTTACGGAGCCGTTCAAACAGCACTTCAAGGGATGGGGGCTTAACAAAGACGGAGAGGGAGCGCTGTGGAAAAGACTTTTGGAGATTAAGGGCGCCCTGCACATCAATATCGAAGAGGATATCCTTGCCTGCTTCCCAGAGGCGATCGATTTCGGATCGGAGGGTTCCATAGAATTTGCCGGGATAAACCTCCTGCCATTCTACGAAGTCCCCAGCCTCGATATGTTGTTTGAACGCTTCCACGGAGAGGAAATAGTAGTCGCGGCCATCCTGCTCGTAAGGTCTGCGAGGACGCGTGGTAGCGGATACAGAGAAAGAAAGATTATTAAAAGATTGGAGCAGGTGGTGGACGATGGTCGTTTTTCCGGCTCCTGAAGGTGCGGTTAGAATGATCAGCTTATTCACAGACAGTTGGCGACTTGTTCCTTAATTTTTTCCAATTCATCTTTCATTTCCACTACGATGCGCTGGATTTCAGAGGAGTAGGATTTTGCCCCCAGCGTATTGATTTCACGACCTATTTCCTGGGAAATGAAAGCGAGTTTACGCCCTTTTTGAGTGACCTGGGCATCGAGTTCGTCGAGAAAGTAATGGCAGTGTTGTGCAAGGCGGAGTTTTTCTTCACTGATATCCATTTTTTCGAGATAGAACAAGATTTCCTGCTCGAATCGGTTTTCGTCAATATTATCTTTACCCAGGTATTCTTCCAGGGATTGGTAGATCCGGTTTCTCGCTTTGGAAATGCGTTCTTCTTCTAAAGCGGGGATAAGCTGGAGGTTTTGGACGATGTTATGGATGCGCAGGCGGAGTTCTTTTTCCATAACCATGCCTTCATCTTTGCGAAAAAGGTCAAAAGCGGAAGTTACTTCTGTGATGCCCTGGCGGACGACTTCCCACTCCTTTGGGTCAGGCCCTTCGCTAGGGGCGGACACTACGTCGGGGAGCCGGAGGATAGCCTGTACAATATCACCAGAGGGAATATCCAGTTCCTGCATAAGTTGCCGCAGTTGGCGATAGTAACTTTTGAACAGGGAGCTGTTGATGACCGAATTGCCTTCGTCTTCCATAGATATAACCTCCAGGGAAAATTCTATTTTTCCCCTTTCCAGGCGGTCATTTAGCATTTTTCGGAACTCGACCTCTTTTTCCCTGTAATATTGGGGGCTTTTAATCCGTATATCCGTGAATTTGCTGTTCAGGGAACGGAGTTCTATAGAAATTTTTTTGTTGCGGAAGGTTTTTTCTATCCTCCCAAAGCCGGTCATAGATAAAAGCATGTGCAAATGGATATTGGTTAGCGGTTGACCTTATTTAGATATGGGGTGATTTAGCTGCTCCAAAGGTAACGAATTCGGACATGGAAGGCGGTGGGGCAGGCGAAAAAATTCCTTAATGGTGTTTTTAGTCCATAAAATGCTGGAAATTAAGGCCAACAATAAATAAAAGTCTTTTTTTCTTTCAAAGTTGGGGAAAAATTTAGAAATTTGCGACTC
>CAZGOT010000098.1:0-10527 GCA_964527495.1 uncultured Haliscomenobacter sp. | reverse complement strand
CAGCCCCCTCCATCGTTTCAATTGATACCGGATATTTTTCCACTACCTGGGCAATAGATGGAGCCCAACCATGGACTTTATTGACGGTAATCCCCCGGACTCTGGGCAGAAAGTGCATATCGGTGCTTGCAGGCTGCAAAAGCCACCCCTCTTGGAACGGTAGCGCAGAGGGCTCCCCAAGCTGCAGGTCAAAAACACTCTGGAAACTCCCGTCAGCCTCCTCCACCCCAAGATCGGCAAAGGTATCTGCCTCCACCTGTACGACCTCTCCTAATGGCAGCGAACGGTCGAATGCCCCTGCAATACCGGCATTGATTACCAAATCATAGCGAAAGGCTGTGAGCATGCGCGTGAGGGCATATACCGTCGCAGGTATGCCAACCCCCGTTACGAGTACAGTGACCTGGATATCCCCCAACTGGAACACCTCCCGATCTTTACGCACAAAGTGCTTTTCAAGATAATCCTTTAAGGGCAGTAGCTCAAAGCCTGTAGCAGCAACGACGAGTAAACGCATATACTATTTTTATCCTCCGGGTTGGAAAAAGTATTTAATACCAAAATTTTTGGTCTGTATCCTCCTGTTCAGCAAAGTTAAAGGTTTCAAAGGTACAAATACTGCTTTATTGGCGGCCCTGGTAATGTATTCCAAATGCCGGAGAAAAGCCAAGAAAGGCATGCTGAGAAAGAGCAGTTTGCATTCTGTACCGCCCGTTCATCCCAATACCTACCCCAAAAGAAAAAGCGTACGGTGCAATGCCAACCCCTGCCCGAACCTGAACCCTGGGATGCGGCAGGTACTCCAATCCAAAACGCAATCCAACTGGTTGCATGGCAAACCTGAAACAATCGGCCAGCAGTTGGAACTGATCACTGGGCGCATATCGCAATCCGATAATCAAGGCAGCAGGCATAAAAGCAGAAGTCAGGGTATTTGCACGAAAAGGGTGGTGTACCATAAACCCTGTGTGCACTTTGGAAGAAAGTTCTGCCTGCACACCCAGGCTGCCATTTATCAGAAAGCGACTGCCATTTCCTTCCACCGTAACCGCTCCTCCATCAAAACGGATACCGGCATCCAGGCCGGATCCCAGCGAACGGCCATAGGACAATTGTAACAACTGTTCCCGGTATGCACCAGCACCCAGATGGCGAAAAGAGACACCAAGGGCCCCTTGCATCAGGCGCGTACCGAGCCCGACACCCACTTCCCGGATGCCTGAACCCTGGAACCGCGACTCATACAAAAGATCTGCTTCAAATGTGGATAGGTTTGCCAGATTAGCAGGATTGCCAAACGATCCTGAGAGCCCGGGCAAACAAACGAATACACCACCCATGCCCAGACTGGATGATCCACCGTGGGGAAGGAAACTACTTTGAGCGAAACAAAAGAACGGAAATAAAAAGAAAACAGCAATGGGCAAAAACGCGTTAATAACAATGGGGTTTTTCATGTTTGTTAGGTTTAGTTGTACAAGGATACAAAAATTCTGGTTTACACCCAATTTTTTTTACACTAAATCCTAAAAAACTGATAGCAAAGGAATTATATGCTGTGTTGATTTTTTTGTACTTTTGCGGCTTAAATTAGGGAGCATGCGTCAAGAGGTCGTTTTCAGGGATTTGGGGCTTATCCCTTATGCAGAAGCCTGGGAGCTCCAAACCCGGATCCATCAGGAGCTGATTGGCAGAAAAACCGCTTACCGACAGTCAGGGAACAGCGGCATCCCGTCGGCTCCGCCTCAGCATACCCTTATATTTTGCGAGCACCCTCCCGTCTATACACTAGGTAAAAGTGGCTCACTTTCCAATCTTCTCCTCACCGAGCAAGAACTTCAGCAAGAGGGTATAGCATTCTTCAAAATCAACAGAGGAGGGGATATTACCTATCATGGGCCCGGACAAATCGTCGGCTACCCTATTTTTGACATGGAATACTTCTTCACCGACGTTCACCGCTATGTACGTTATCTGGAAGAGGCGGTGATGCGTACGTTGGCAGAATACGATCTGGAAAGCATGCGGATGCCGGGATATACCGGGGTTTGGCTGCCAGCAGCAATGGGAAAGCCCGACCGCAAGATTTGTGCGATCGGGGTACATATGAGTCGTTGGGTCACCCTACATGGTTTTGCATTTAATATACAACCCCGCCTGGAACACTTCAACAACATCATTCCCTGCGGGATACAGGAGGAAGACAAAAGTGTTACTTCCCTCGCAATAGAATTGGGCGATACACTGGATATGGAGGAGGTTAAAAGCCGACTGTTGCGGCATTTTGCCGAATTGTTCGGATTCGATTATATTAATGAATATTCCACCCATGAAAAAGGACATTCCCCAGCATAAAGTGGAAGATATCGCACTTGCCATTGCACCGCGCGACGGAGAGGACGATGAGTTCTGGGATGTTTATCTAGTTAATCTTAAAACGGAAACCATTACAAATGTGCTGATTAGCTCTAATGGGTACGGAGAGATTTCCGGAGAAAAAATGAAAACAACCACCCTGCGCCATTTTTATGAAGAAATTGCACCCTTGTCCTGTACCCAAATCGAACCAATCCAAACCCGCTTGTTTGCACTGAACAACGAATACTTCATCAGTTTCTTACAAAACGATTACATGTACGACAAGAGGTATATCTTTGTCAGTGGCAGTATTGATACTTCACATTTTACCCTGGTACCCTTCCTGGGTAAAAAGGGGGTTATGATAAGATAGACCACTATGGAACCTGCACCTCGTCCTAAAAAAGTCGGCGATTCCAAATCTGTTATGACGGAAATGGTTATGCCCAATGATGCGAATCCAATGGGCAATCTCATGGGTGGCAACCTGTTGAGATGGATGGATATTGTGAGCAGTATCTGCGCTGGCAAACACTGTGAAGCACACGTCGTAACTGCTTCCGTTGACCACGTTTCCTTCCAGCGCCCTATTCGGGTAGGAGATGTGGTAACCCTTGAAGCCTTTGTCACCCGTGCGTTCCACACCTCCGTCGAGGTCTATGTCGAGGTTTTTGCTGCTGACATCAAAGGGCACGACGCCAGGCGCTGCAATCATGCCTACTATACCTTCGTCGCCCTCGATGAGGCGAACGGTAAACCCATACCAGCCCCTGGCGTACTGCCGCTCACGGATATCGAACTACAGCGTTTTGAAAGTGCTCCCAGGCGAAGGGAAGTTCGCCTTATCCTCAGCGGAAGAATGAAACCCGAACAGGCGACCGGGCTGAAGGAATTCTTCTTGTCCTTTGACAACTGAGGTAGCTGGCAGCGGCCCGGGGATATTCCTTGTGCACCCGAATAAAATGAATACGCCATGATACGATGGACTTCTGTACTGTTTCTGGTCCTGACTCTGTTTTCCTGTGATCCCGGACAGCCGCTACAGGAACAGCCGGGTGCTGCTATTTCCGAACAGTTTTTCCTCCAAAGAGCCTATCCTGAAGAACTATTCCCTCTGAATGGCTACCTGAAAGCTATGGAAGCCAGCAGGCGGAATATCGGTCTGCGCGGCAATACCCCCGCAGGGTTTAATGAAAACTGGGAACCCATCAGCGCAGGAAATTTCTCCGGAAGAATCAACACCGTTGCTGTCCACCCTGGTAATGAGGATATCCTCTATGTCGGCCTGGCATCAGGTGGAGTATTCAAAACCACGGATGGGGGTAAGTCCTGGCAACCCGTTTTTGACAATCAGGCATACCTTGCTATCGGGGCCATTGCCCTCGATCCTTCCAACCCCGAAACCGTCTATGTAGGTACAGGCGACCCCAACGTCACCGGATACCCCTTTATCGGCGACGGACTTTACCGGAGCACAAACGGTGGAAAGGACTGGGAATACCTTGGACTCCGCGAGGCCCGGATCATCTCACGTGTTATCGTGGACCCTACCGACCCCAGAACGATATGGGTCGCGACTATGGGCCTCCCCTTCATACGAACCCCCGATCGCGGCGTATATAAAAGCGCTGATGCCGGAAAAACCTGGAAAAAAGTGCTTTTTGTAACTGAACAAACAGGCATCACCGATCTTGTACTTGACCCTGCCAACCCCAAGCAGCTGTTTGCAGCTTCCTGGGACCGCATCCGCAATAACCGGGAATCCCTCATCACCGGGCCTAATGCAAAAGTATTCCGCAGTAGTGACCGGGGAGAGACCTGGAAAGCCCTTTCCGGTGGCCTCCCGGAACAATCCTCCCTTGGCAGGATTGCCCTCGCCGTTAGCGAAAATACCCCTGGACGGGTCTTTGCCCGCTACCTGGGCCCAGATAACGAACTGCTGAATATCTTCAGAAGCGATAATAGCGGGGAACAATGGGCTCCAATAATAGATTTTTCAACCTCCAATATCCCTGCATCCAGCTTTTTTGGCGGTTCTAACTTTGGCTGGTACTTCGGCACCCTTGCTGTAAACCCCGTCAATGACCGGGAAATTTTCGTGCTTGGCGTTGAATTATGGCGTTCCAGAGATGGAGGTAAATCCTGGGAACTTGCAGCCCCAACCTGGAGGGATTTCATTGTACATGCAGATAAACACGACCTGGTCTTCAGCAAATCAGGCAAGAAATTTCTGGCTACAGATGGTGGTCTCTATATCCAGCCCAACGGACAGAATTCCTGGTCATGGGGAGGTACCATACCTAACCTGCAGTTTTACCGGGTTGCTTATAATCCACATCAGCCGGAGCGGTTTTATGGTGGAAGTCAGGATATCGGAACTATCGGTGGGCCAAAGGGACAGCAATGGGAGCGGCTCTATCCCTATGATGGCTTCGCTACCCTTTTCCACCCCAATGATCCGGGGCTAATTTACATTCAAATCCAGAACGGTCGCAAATTTATCACCAGAAATGGCGGACAAAGCTGGGAGAGTGCAAACTCCGGCTTCCCCTCCGGCGAACGCACCAATTGGGACTGCCCTTTCGTCAGGGGCACACACGCCGCTCATACCCTCTACAGCGCCACGTTCAGGGTGTATAGAAGTAGTGGCGCCCCCATACCACAATGGGCCCCAATCAGCCCAGATCTCACAGATGGCAACCGGTTCGGGAATTTGTTTCATACTATATCTACCCTGGCAGAATCTCCCCTCGATTCTACCCTATTATATGCCGGCACAACAGATGGCAACGTCTGGCGCGGTGGTCTCACTATCAATAGCTGGACTCCGTTACTTAGAGGATTACCCGACCGTTATGTAACGGCAGTCAAAGCATCCCCAAATTTCAGGGATTATGCCTATGCCTGCTTTTCCGGGTACAAGGACAATGAGTTCTTACCCCACTTATACCGTACCAGGGACAAGGGGGATACCTGGGAAAATATCTCTTCAGGCCTTCCTCCGGTAGGCGTCAATAACGTCCTGATTTTACCAGGATATGGCGATAAAATCCTGATTGCCGCAACCGATGCAGGCGTTTACGCTACCAATAACGCAGGGGTGACCTGGTATCGGCTTGGTGGGAATATGCCGACCGTTGCCATTTATGATCTTGTCATCAATAAAGAAAAGAACCTCCTGGTAGCCGGCAGTTATGGCCGCTCCCTGTTCGCTTATTCGCTTGACCCCCTTCTGTCGGTAACGGTTACTTCCTCTAACCAGCTAACGGAATCGCCGGTACAACTGGACATTTTCCCACAGCCAGCACGGGAGAGGCTTTGGCTCAAATTTTCCGACTTGCCGGCTCCCGCACGCGATATTCAAATCTTCGACCTTTCGGGCAGGCTACGGAAAGTCATAACGATGGCGGAGCATACAGCAAATGGCGCAGAAGCTGACGTTTCTGCCCTTACTCCAGGTAGTTATATCGCCGTAGTGCGCTGGCAGGGCGGAGGGATGACCAAACAGTTTATAAAGCAATAAAAATGCCCTGCTAATACCCACAACCTCACCGTCCACTGCGGTCAACAATAGTAGCTGAAGCCTGCTGGGTACTATACATGACTACATCCTGGATATTTACATGTGCAGGTTGACTTGCGATAAAAAAGATGGTATTGGCTACATCCCTGGCCGTTAGCGGCTTGAAATCTTCATAAATCCTGGCACGTTCGCTATCGCCATCGAAACGGACGAGTGCAAATTCCGTTTCCTCCACATGCCCAGGGTTCACCTGGCTGACGCGGATATTATGGCTGTGCAAATCCAGCCGCATTCCCGTTGTCAGGGCATCAACAGCGGCTTTTGAGGCGCAATACACATTGCCACGCGGATAGATTTCTTTCCCTGCAATAGAGCCTATATTGATGATATGCCCTTTTTTGCGGGCAACCATTCCCGGAGTAATAGCCCTGGACACATACAATAAACCTTTAATGTTTGTATCAATCATTTCCTCCCAGTATTCCATACGCCCTTCCTGAAAGACGTCCAGCCCTTTCGCTTTTCCGGCATTATTGATAAGAAGGTCAATATCCTGCCACTCCGGAGGGAGTTGATTGATGGCTTCTTGTACGGCCGCAGCGTCGCGAACATCAAAAACCAAGGGAAAGCAGGGAGTACCGTATTGCTCGTGCAGGGCCCGACAGGTTTCATGTAATAATTCGGCCCGGCGGGCTGTGAGGATAAGGCGATAGCCATTTTGTGCGAAAACCTCTGCAGTTGCCTTTCCGATACCGGAACTTGCCCCGGTAATACAGACTGTTTTGGCAGGTACGGGGGCTTCCTCTTTTTTATTTTCTACTGGAACAGCCTGACTGTGCAGGATTTCTTCAAGTCTGGCGATATTGGCCTTCAGCATCTGAATGAGCTGATCCTGATCAGGCAATGCCCCTGCAGCCATTTCTGTATCAGCAGGCAGGTGTATTTCGGGAGCTACCACCCCAAAGGCCAGATCATTTTCGTGGGTTTTGAGTTCGGGGTTAATCGCAATTGCCCGCAGGTAGAATTTTTTGGCACGTCCCATGGCATGGCCTCTGTGGTATAGCAGGGCAAGATCATAATTGGCAAAAGGATGGGCGGGGTTCAGGTCAAGCGTCTTATGTAAATATTTCTCCGCTTTTTCTTCTTTATCCGGGAGTTCACTACAAATCAGGGCATATTGGTAGTGGGCATCCACATTAGCTGGATTGGCTTTACACGCCTTTTTTAGCAATCTGGCCACTTTTTCCGGATCGGAAGGATCGCTTTGCATGGAAGCGAGGCCGAGTCGGTAAAAAATATCCGGGAAACCCGGGTTGATTTCGGCAACCCTTGCGTAATATTCAGCGGCGAGGTTACTGCGGTGCTGAAGTTCATATAATTCCCCTGCGAGATAATTTGCCTGTTCGTCCATCGGGTTTTGATCCAGCAGGATAAGCAGTTGGCTGATAGCAGGTCCGTAGTCCCCTCCTCCCTGGGCAAGCTCCAGGGCATAATGATAGCGGAGTTCTGCAGAAGCCGGATAGGTATTTACCGCATGTTGCAAGTATGCCAGGCAGTCTTCATGATTGCCGGAATTAGCCAGTTGCACTGCTTTTAGCAACATTGCCTCGATTTCGCTCCTTTCTGTATCCGGACGTTCCGGAAATACCGTTTCCTCCTCTGTAAAGCTTTGGTTGGTATCATCGGCAGGGCCGGCTTCAACCGTTTCTTCCTCTTCCTCCTCTTCTTTTTCCTCGGCAGGTTCCGCGTCCTCTTTTTCGAGAGACGAAAAATCTATTACAGGCGCTTCGGCTTGCCCGGCTACTTCCTCAATATGCTCTTCAGCAGGCTCTTCAAAAATGGGCACCTCTCCTATTTCCCCCTGAAAGATTCCCTCTTCCAGATGGGGAATACCAGGTTCTTCGGGCGGTGAGGGCAGGATATTTTCAACAACAGGCTGGCTTTCGGGAAAGATAGCCGGAACGGAAAAGGGTACTTCCGGAAGATCTACGTGCTGTTCAATCTCCATATCTTCAGTGGGCTCGACCTCTGAAGGCTGGGCAACAGGCACGGTAAAATGCGCATTTTCTTTGAAATTTTCCCATCCTTCAGGATCTTCCAGGAAGGCAAACAAAGCTTCGAAATGATTTTCCCTGAATTCCACTGCTTTGTAATGCGGGATATTGCGCAGCAACCGAAGAAACTCGCTTGCTTCACTACTCACTTCGCGGAGCATTCGAAGGTGGTTGTTGAAAGCTTCATGATCCAATCCTTCTTCTTGTTCCAGCCGCTTTTTTTGGCCCCGCAGGTCGAGGTACTGATTTTGCCAATAATTAATATAGGGAATAATATCGCCGATTTTTTCAAACTGGGTTGCTGTTGGAATTAATTCCCCGGTATTTTCATCGCGGGTAAACCCATCCACTATCACCGGAAGAATCCGGACCGCCTTTTGCTGCAGCAGGTTTAATGCCCTGTTCATGCAGGATATAGACTTCAGAAAATTATCGCTGATTAATAGGATAACGGCAGCACCTTCGAAGTGGGCAATCTGGTCAGCAAGAGCGGTCTGGCTGGTACTACTTTTACAATGGAAATGCTCGATATCGTAATCACTATGCTCAAGCGCTTGGGAGATAGCTTGGGCTTCAGAAAGGTTATCTGCGCAGTAAGCAAGGGCTAATTTTCTCATAAACAAAATTTTGGCCAAGGCTAAAGTGGCGGGGAATCCCAGGAGTTGTGCAAAACGCCTTGCCTCGGCAACTGGAAAAAATTTATTTTTGAACGCACATCGGCAGCCTATTTGCACCTTTTAAAAAGGAGTCGCCGACACACATTCAGGAAAAAAATCCCTCCAGTGGCAAGGGATTATCTTTTTACACAACCACTTATAGATTCAGCACCTGCTTTGTTAGCTAAAAAAACGGTAAAATACTAAAAATTTCCTTCTCCTAATGGTTTTTTTTACATCCTGCGCCGGGCTTCCCAAATACAGCGGAAATCCTTTCCATTTCTGAAGGCACCGGTAATCGTGGAATCGGACAGAATTTTTCCTTCCAACAAGGGCGCATCCTTACCATCGAAAGCTGAAAGGTAGAGTTTATTGGCCTGTACGGTACCTTCCAGTTGGAAAAAACCCTTTGAAGGTATCCGGAAATTTCCACTGAGGGCGTTCCCTTGCTGCCGAAGCTCCGCACTAGCCTCGAAAAGTTCCCCGTTTTCGGGTTCGAAGCGTACCTCCCAGGAACCACTCAGGTCAGCTGTCGGTTTTTTACGCATCGTCGTAAAGCGGTAGTCCCGGCCATGCCTTGCGAGGAAAGGGATCCTGTAGTTTTCCCGTCGAAGGTCTACCCATTCTCCTTCCAGAACATTTTCGGAAAAGGTGCCACGCAAAAAGCTACGCCCATCGGGAAAAAAGAAGCGAAACGTATCTTTTGCCGTTCGGATATCTCTTCCCAATTCGATGCGGTTCAGAACTGTGGATTCCCCGTTGTTGATAATTTCGAGATAAAAGCTGTCGGGATGGGAATATTTCACCTCAAAATTGAAGGGAAGCTCGCCACCGGCAACCTCTTCAAACTGAAGATTCAGTTTTTCCGGCAGGGGTTCGCCACGGGGATTACCGGATACCGGACGGTACTCAATAAACAAAACCCCTCGCCATTTTCCAGGAGGAAGTGCGGAATAGGGGTTATCAGAAACGACGCACCCGGTAATTGCAAGCACAGCAGCACACGCTCCTGCCGTCACAAATGCTTTTATTTTTTGCATGATCCGATGGTTACATCCAGAGCAATCAAGGTATTTTTTCCCCGATGAACTGGTCTTCTTTGTACTTAAACAACACGTTGAAACTCGTAAAGCTACCGTAAATCCTGGTCACATACTGCTGCAGATTGACCTTCTCCTCATCGCTAAGCAGAGGATTGGCGTTGATACGTTGTTCCAGCACCCGTAGCCTGTCCCTAGCCATAACAATTTTGTGAAAAAAAGTTTCAATCGGTATTTCCTTTGGCTTCATGGTCGCATCTTTGGGCTGCAGTATCAGGTTACCCCCTGTCCAGCGATCGCCTAATGGAACATGCTCGTTGAGATCGCTATATTGCTTGAGGATACGGATAAGCGATTTTTCCGCTTCGCTGAAGGTGACCGCACTATCTGCCGGAATAGCTTCCACTACTGCCCACTTTTCGTATTCCTTTCCTACAGTCTTTATTCCATACAGCGTAAAGCAGACTTCATAAGCAGCAGGGTGCAGACGGATTACGACCCCATCTCCGTAGGCAGGATGTTTAACCCTGGAACCTACGCCTAAAAGATTTTCCATACGCATAACTCATTTATTATTCAAGAAACTAATTGTATGAGCGGAATTTATGCAGGGAGCAGCTTCAGATTTTGAGGTCAAAAGCATTGCAACCTAACAGAAACCTTTGGATTCGAGGCGCCAAATTAGTGTAGCTTTTGTAAAAGAAGTGCAAGCTCCTGATTTTTTTTGACATCCTTCAGTCGGTGGAAAAGGCTACATTGTAATGTTCCGGATTTGTTTTTAATTTTGTCCCGCCTATCCGTTTTGGTGGAGCGGCTAATTTAACAGGACCGCCTGCACCCTGCAGGATGCAAAAACTTCGTTATGGGATGGTTCAAGCGTTTGAAAGACGGGATAC
>CAZGOT010000097.1:0-10541 GCA_964527495.1 uncultured Haliscomenobacter sp. | reverse complement strand
AGCCATCGTCCACTCCACGCGCAGCCACGGGGATATTTACCTCGGTGCATCCCCCCGGGCCTCCTTGTCTATCCTCAAAATCGCAAAGGCCCTGGCAGCAATGCAAGGCCGGGATTTTGTCATCCCCGAAGATATCCAGACAGCTGCTTACCCCGTCCTGATCCACCGCCTTATCCTCCAACCGGAGCGGGAGATCGAAGGCTATGAACCCCGCGATGTCGTCAAAGATATTCTTCAAAAGATAGAGGTACCCCGGTGATACAACGCAAAATCCCTGCCAATGTACCTGTAAAATTCAAAAATGCCAGCAATCCAGCCTTCGGTAAGTCTCTGGACTTAGGGGATTTCCGCACGGAACTTAAAAGGACGCACTTAATGTCTTTTACCGTCACGTAGCACTACTATGTTTCTTCAAAAAGCTAAAAATTGATAAAAATGCGTCTGTTTTCCCCGGCTTAAGATACTGAATACGCTCCAAACCCAGAAACCCCGGTACAGACTTCTCAGATTCCTAACATCCGGAATATCACGTTTCAATATGGAACACATGCAATACGAAAACTCCAGGGCTTTCGCCCTGAAAATGGATCAGGAAGACCCCTTGCGGGACTTTCGCACCGCTTATTTTTTCCCTGTCTTTAAAGGCAAAAATGCCCTGTACTTTTGTGGCAATTCCTTAGGCTTGCAACCAAAAGGCGCGCAGGAGGCTGTAGAGCAAGAGCTCGGACGGTGGCGCGAACTCGGCGTGGAAGGCCACTTTAAAGGAGAAATTCCCTGGACTACCTTCCACAACTCACTCTCTGCAGCATCTGCACACGTCGTAGGCGCACACGAGGATGAAGTGATCGTCATGAACACCCTCACGGTCAATCTCCACCTCATGATGGTGAGTTTTTACCGCCCTTCCGGTCCACGTTATAAAATCCTGATGGAGGCTGGGGCTTTCCCTTCCGACCAGTACGCAGTTGAAAGCCAGGTGCGTTGGCATGGCTATGATCCTGCAGATGCCATTGTAGAGGTATCCCCCCGGCCAGGGGAAGAATTACTCCATACCGAAGATATTCTTTCGGCAATAGAAGCCAATCGGGAAACCCTCGCTCTCGTTATGTTTGGTGGTATAAACTATTACACCGGTCAGGCCTACGATATGGCAACAATTACCAAAGCTGCTCATTCCGTAAGGGCAATTGTCGGTTTTGACCTCGCCCATGCCGCCGGGAATATCCCCCTCAGCCTCCATGATTGGGGTACGGACTTTGCCGTTTGGTGTACGTATAAGTATATGAACTCCGGTCCGGGAGCCCTTAGCGGAGCCTTTATCCATCAGCGGCACGGCTACAATAAGGAGCTTCCCCGATTTGCCGGTTGGTGGGGTCATGATGAGGGGCGCAGATTTCTCATGGAAAAAGGATTTGTACCTATCCCCGGCGCCGCTGGCTGGCAGTTAAGCAATGCCCCTATCCTTAGCTTTGCCCCAATGCGGGTTAGCCATGAACATTTTTTGAAGGCAGGCATGGAGGCTATTCGGGCAAAAAGTCTGTTGCTCACCGGTTACCTCGAATTTCTAATTGCCCAGCTAAATGCTGAAAGATCGAGGTTCCGCCTGATTACCCCCCGCGATCCTGCCCAGCGCGGCGCACAGCTCTCCCTACTCACTGGTGCCGATGGAAAAGAAATGTTTACCTACCTAACCAACCATGGAGTTATCTGCGACTGGCGCGCCCATAACCTGCCAGATACCTCTCAGGATCCCGGGAATAAAGCCGGTGTCATCCGCCTTGCCCCTGCCCCACTCTATAACAGCTTTGAAGACGTATTTGCCCTGGCTCAGCTTATCCGCAACTTTTAGCAGGATAGACGAAATGGTGTCCCAAGACTCCGGTAGGCTGGTGCAAAAAAATGCTTGCGAACCTGCTCCTGTTTAATCAAAAGATTATTTGGCAGCTTATCGCCTTAAATGATTTTTTACACACCTGCCTTGCTTAAAATTGTTTTTATATTTGTGTCCCGCGTATCGTCGGACGTTTAAAGAATCAAATCAAATAAACTAATAGTATTACCATGAAACCACTCTGGGGCATTGATATGGGCGGCACAAAACTCGAAGGTGTCATTCTCGAAAGCAAGGAAAACCCAAAAGTCCTGACCCGCTTGCGGGTGCCTACAGAAAAGGAAAAAGGGTACGAGCATATCCTCCACCAAATCGTTTATCTCGTAGACCAAATGAAGCAGGCTTCCGGCCTGGAGCCTGAGATCATCGGCATGGGCCACCCGGGAGCACTCGACCCCCAGACCCAAACCATGAAAAACAGCAATACTACCTCTGTAAATGGCCGGCATTTCAAAAGAGATCTCGAGGCTGCCCTTGGCATTCCCATGGAACTCGCCAATGACGCTAATTGCTTCGCAATGGCAGAAGCAAGTATGGGCGCCGTGCGCACCCACGTCCCGAATGCGCGAATGGTCTTTGGCGTTATTATGGGCACTGGTGTCGGTGGTGGTATCGTCTTCGATGGAAAAGTATGGAACGGTCATCAGGGAATAGGTGGGGAATGGGGACATAGCTACCTGGACGATTCCGGAGGCAAATGCTATTGTGGAAAAACCGGTTGTGTGGAAACGTTGCTTTCCGGACCCGCATGCGAGAGGTACTACGAAAAAATCACCGGAACGAAGTGTACGCTCCCCGAAATCGTAAGCCGTTATTCTGCAGGCGAACCTGCTGCTATAGAAACCCTCGACCGTCTCATGCATTTTTTCGGCAAAGGGATTGCTAATATCATCAACATCCTCGACCCCAATGTAATCGTGCTGGGCGGTGGTGTGGGCAACATTGACCTCCTATATTCCAAAGGCGTAGAAAAAGTCCGTGAATTCGTGTTCAACCTGCGCCTGGATACCGTTTTTCTCAAGCCCCAACTTGGCGACAGCGCAGGGGTTTTTGGAGCCGCTTTCCTGGTCGCTTGATACCCTTTGGCTCAACTTTATAATATTCCTTTGTCACAATAATTTTACGTGAAAATTGAGCCTTTTATGCAACTTTTTCGGCTTTATGCCGTCTATCTATAAAGGGCAGGAGAACTCCTTCATCGGCGAAAGAAAATTTTGAATAGGCTGTCTCACAAGTCATTTGGCTGCATTCGCCGCTAAAGAATATTTTTTCAAGTGCCGACTTTGTTGATTTTGCTTCGCAAAATCAACAAAGTCGGCACTTGAAAAAATGTTACTCTGCCGCCGTCGTAAGCGGCAGAATACTTCTGACACATCCCCTTCAAAATAATTTTTGGAGGCGTAAGCTGCCAAATTCCAGGGCAAGGGCTTTTTATATAACTTCAAGGACTAATGAGCCAGACAAAAAAAATTCCTTGCCAAGGGCAAAGAATTTTTTTTAGACAATCTCCTTGCTCAACCCATACAGGTCGAGTTTTTTCATACTAATCCTATAGCAGGTTGCCGTCCTATAATTTCAACGGCAACCTTTTTTCTTTCTCAAAAATAGGCCAATTTTTCAAATCTGAAAACTTTTTTGGGCTACTCCTTTTTTCTGCAATAGAACATTTGCCTGAATAACCCTGTATTCCCCGCATTTACCATCCGGGAAGGAAATTCAACCCGAATGCGCCCTGACTGTTTTTCACGAGCGGAACTGCATAGTACGGCTCCAGGATGAGGGCGCCAAAGAGATTTACCCTCAGAGAGGCCCCCGCACTGAAAAGTGCCTTTGCCGGTGCAAAGCCCGAATCGTTATTGTTCGAGCTGAACTGGGCAAAGTCAAACCAGGCGACACCGCCGTCTATGAAAAAATTGAGGTCAGAAAGAAGAAAATTCGTTGGGATCGCCGCAAGCTGCTTAGGACCGGTGAATGGAATACGCACCTCAAAATTTCCCAGGAATATACTGCTCCCAAAAAGATTGTCCTCCTCAATCACCCCCTGTACCAGCAAATCATCTGTAACATTCGAATTGAACCCTCTTACAAACCAAGGGCTCCCAAGATACATCGGGAAAAGCCGTCGCCCGTCGCTGCCATAACGACCGTAATGAAGCGCACGTGCAGCAAAAGCTACTGGCTTGAAAAACCGGTAAGCGCGCATGTCAGCAGTTGCAGCAAGGAAAGAAAATTCACCGAAATATTGCCGCGCCTCTATCCGGTATCGGTGCCCGTTGAGAGGTGCCGTCATCCCAAAAAACGAATTGTCCCCAACCGCCGCTACACCCCCACTCCAAAGGCTGAAGCCTTCCGGGGCCGGAAGGCGCTCGCGGTCCCGATATACTAATTGGCCAAAGTTATCGTAGTAATTGCTCTCCCGGATACGCGACTCCCCGAATAACGTAAAGTCCATATCGGCCTCAAAGCGAAACGTGCTGGAGAGAGGTAATTGAGAGAAAATGCCTACCCTGTCCTGGAATACCCGCTGCGTCTGGAAAGTCCAGCGCTCAAAAAGGATATTTTTGGGACAGTTTCTACAGGAAGCCGGCAGCGTATCAAAACCTATTCCCTCAATGGCAAAGTTGCGGAAAGGAATGTGGGAAATAGAAGCTCCATAATGCAGCTTCTTCTTGCGGTTCAAATACGCCAGGGAACCACCGAAGTCCTGGATCTCTCCGTTCATCGCCAGACTTACAAAAAATTGGTTGTTGCTCAGAATATCACTAAAAAGCATATCCACAGCCCCAGCTAGACCAGTCGTTGTACCAATAGTGTTGCTGGTACCTACACCGAGACCACCACCCCCGCCGATATAGTCCAGCTTAAACTTGGATTTATAAGGCACTTCCTGCGACATATTGTAGGAAGCTATGAGATTCTCCGTTATACTGCGCAATTGCGCATCTACAATACTCGGTGCAAGACGGTTAAGACGAGGCAGGTAAGCAGCTTCATAATTCACTTCCGAGGCCGATACTTCCCGGTTGAGCCAGTCTTTATCTTCTGCACGGAAAATACTGTATCCCCGCTTGTTGTATAAAGTATACATTACCCTGTCGCGCTTCCGGTCTATACTGATTGCAGGGGAATACTGGGAAATACCACTGATGCCAGTAGGAATCTCCGTGAGTTGAAACATCTTTTTGGTAGCCGTCTCATACCGGTAAAGGTTGCGGTAACCATCCCGGTTCGACAGAAAAAGGATGTTCCCATTAATATCATACACTGGGTTAAGGTTATCTGCCCCTGGAAAAATATCCAGATGCTCTACATACCGGGAACTGACATCCATTACTGCAAGGTTGTAGGTCAGCTTGCCAAACGTGCGCCCTTTTTCAAACGACAACTGATCCGTTGAAAAAAGGATATTCTGGCCGTCTTCCGACCAGGTAGCATGCAACTCGGAATATAAATCGTTGGTAAGGCGGGTAAGTTTTTTAGAACGCAGCTCATAAAGAAAAAGATCCGTCTGGCCATCTACCATTCCCGAAAGCAGTATTTGATCCCCCTTTGGTGACCAGCTCGGATTGTGAAAAGCCGGAAGGTCTTTGATTGGCGTTTCCTCAAAAGATTTACCTGTAAGCGGGTCCTTGATGACCAGGATATTCCTCCCTTTACTAAACCCTACCAAGGCTACGCGCCTGCTATCGGGCGACCAGGAACCAGAGGATTCGATAAAATCAAAAAAGTCGATGTCCCCGGAGCGGGCTGTAGAGGCCACCGTTTTGATAATCTTACCCGTAGTGGCATCCGCCAGAAAAATATCTGTAGAAAACAGGTTTTTTTCAGAAAGGAAAAGCACATAGCGCCCGTTGGGGCTAATAGAAGGGCCGATATTCATCTGCCCGCCATCCTTTTCATCTAAAATTACTTTTCCATAAGTATTTTTCTCCTTGCCTTGCACAAAGGGCTGGAATTGCTTCGTCAAAGCATCTTTCCACAATTTGGTAAGATCGTCTTTTTTCAAGCCCAAAGCAATGGTAAGGGCATTGTCCAATCCATATAAATAAACAGCCCGGAAAAAAGGCTCGATGACCTCATCCCCCTTAAATCCCGTAAGAAAAGCCCAGAACGCATGCCCGTAGCGATAAGGAAAATATTTGGGATTGTTCAACTGCTCAATAGTAGGCACGTCGTTATTCAGCACTGCATCGCGCATCCACATAGCCGTATGGGCATCAATGCTTCCGATAGACATGTACTCCGCCATGCCTTCCACCACCCAAAGTGGCAGGTTGCCCAGGTTTTGCATAGAACTGGAATCCCCCCCCAGGATCGCATTAAACTGAAACGCGTGGACCATCTCGTGCCCAAGTACCTGTATCGTAGCCTGATTGGACACGTTAACCGGCATAATCACCCGGTTTTTGAAGGCCTCTGTTACCCCTCCCGTCCCAACACTTACCTGTCCGCTAATCGTGTTCGTCTGCTGGAAATCCGGGTGGTCGTTATAAAAAATTAAGGGGTTTTTGCCTGGTATGGTATCATCCAAAATATTCTGATGAAAGCGATACCACATCTCCGCAGCCCCTGAAAGCTCGTTACGCCTTTGAGCATTTTTGATATAGGAATACATTTCAAAGTTCTGGGTCTGATAGACCTTGAAATCGAAAGATTCGTACACGGGCTTATTGCGCCCGAAATACTGGGCCTGTACAGTACTGACAGCCACAGCGACCAACACTATTGCTGCTATGCAGCGCATAATTTTTTTCATAGTAACACGCTTTGGTTTAAAATTTAACCCTGAGCTATTTTCCCTAATCTATTAACAGTTAAGACGATTTTTTAGACATTTAGATTTGTAAAAAAGCACTTTTAAATCCGAAAAAAATGAAATTTAGCCGTTTATTGGCGTTTCTTCTGCTTTCAACCCGGTAAGACCCCTTTGCCATACGTCCATTATTTCATTGATAATACAAGGATATGCGCCTTTTAATGTGTACCAGCCTTTTTTGTATACTTTTTTCCCTTGCCCTTCCTGCGCAAAAAACCCCTTTTGAAAAAGGGATTAACTATTCCGCAACCTATCAGGAAGCTATTGCCTTTTATCAGGACCTGGCTCGCAAGCATAAAAAGTATTTTCGGCTGGAAACGCATGGCACTACCGATGCCGGATTCCCACTTCATCTCGGTATCCTTTCTACAGATGGCACCTGGACACCTGAAATGTCCCAAAAACGCTCCAAATGCCTGGTGTTTATCAATAATGCCATCCATCCCGGCGAACCCGACGGCGTGGATGCCAGTATGATGCTGGTGCGCGATATCCTCGAAGACCCAAGCCTTTTGCAGCGCTGGCGCGACGTGACCCTGCTTGTGGTCCCTTTATATAACATCGGCGGTGCCCTCAACCGAGGTGCATACAGCAGGGCCAACCAAAACGGACCGGAAGCATATGGGTTCCGGGGGAACGCCCGCAACCTCGACCTCAACCGCGATTTTATCAAGTGTGACTCCAGGAATGCCCAAACGTTTAACCAGCTCTATGCGCGCTGGAGACCCCATGTGTTTATAGATACCCACGTTTCTAATGGTGCTGACTACCCCTATGTCATGACCCTTATCGCCACCCAGCACAATAAACTACAACCCAACCTGGCAAAATTCCTCAACGAAAATATGCTCCCTTTCCTTTACCAGGGGATGAAAAATGCCGGATGGGAAATGACCCCCTACGTCAATGTGGGAAGAAGCCCGGAAGATGGCATCAATGGCTTCCTGGATTTACCCAGATATTCTTCGGGCTACGCAGCATTGCACAATGCACTCTCCTTCATGCCGGAAGCCCACATGCTGAAACCCTTCCCCGAACGGGTAAAGGCAATGCGCGCCTTATTGGAACTTTTTGTAGAGTTTTCGGCCAGAAACGCCGGGAACATCCGCACCGTCCGGGAGGAAGCGGATAAAGCAACTCAACTTCAGGATAGCTTTGCACTGAACTGGCAACTGGACCGCACCCGGTTTGATTCCCTCCTTTTCCGGGGATATGCTGCTAAAACCAAGCCAAGCGAGGTCTCAGGGCTCGATCGTATGTATTACGACCACTCCGCACCCTGGGAAAAACCCGTGCGGTATTACAATTATTTCATACCTTCCTTTACGGTCAAACGCCCACTGGCTTATATCATCCCGCAGGCCTGGACCGAGGTAATCGAACGCCTGGAATGGAATGGCGTAAAAATGATGCGCCTGACCAGCGATATCTCCCTGGAAGTTGATTTTTACTGCCTTCGAAAATTCCAGACTCCCAACGAACCCTATGAGGGGCATTATCCACACAGCAGGACAGAAGTAGAATCCCGCAAGCTGGCACGTACCTTCCGCAGCGGAGATTATCTTATCCCCGTTAACCAACCCATCAACCGATATATTGTGGAAACCCTGGAACCACAGGCTGCTGACGCCTTTTTTTCCTGGAACTTTTTCGACAGCATGCTCGATCAGAAAGAACACTATTCCAGCTATATTTTCGAAGATCTTGCCGCAGAATTTTTACGCGAAAATCCCGCGCTCCGCGCCCAGCTCGAAAAAGAAAAAGCCCAAAACCCGGAATTAGCCAAATCAGCCCGCGCTCAGCTCGATTTTATTTACAAAAATTCCCCCTACTACGAAGCCACCCATCAACTTTATCCGGTAGCCAGGGTACTGGATCAAGCAGCTTTAAAAAACTTGCTGGACTCGATAGAACAACGCCCGTGAGTATCCCTGCTACCTTAAGGCCAATCTGTTTATTTTTCCAGTAGCACCGACGGGGAGCGCCTCCAGAAAAACAAAATATCGGGGAACTTTATATCGTGCGAGCTTCGTACGGCAATACGCCTCTATCTCCCTGGCATCCGGACTTGTACCCCCTACAGGCACGATAAACGCCTTGCCGACCTCTCCCCACTTTTCATCCGGCACCCCGATAACTACGGAATTGCTGACCGAGGGATAGCTATTCAACACCCGTTCGACTTCGGCTGGATAGACATTCTCCCCACCTGATATGAACATATTCTTGATCCGGTCCACTACGTAAATATAGCCTTCCTCGTCCATGCGCACCATATCTCCACTGTGAAACCAACCACCCCGAATGGCAGCCGCAGTAGCATCCGGGTTCTGCCAGTAGCCCGGGGTCACCATTGGACCTTTGAGCAACAATTCACCAGCTTCCCCTGGAGGGACGTCCTTCCCATACGGGCCTGCAATGCGGATCGCAACATAAAAATTAGGCCTTCCAATAGAACCCTTCTTTCGGATAGCATCTTCCTGATGCAGGGAAGTCAGATTCGGGCCTACTTCCGTCATACCGAAACCCTGCCGGACAAATACCCCTTTTTCATGCCAGGTCTCTATTAGCGGCACAGGCATTGGCTCTCCACCAACAATGAGATAATGCAGGCTGGAAAAATCAGCTTCTCCAAACTCCGGGCACTCCGCAACCATTTTCAACATAGTAGGTACCCCCATGAAAATAGTCGGAGCTTCGGTACGGAGTGCTTTCAGCAAATCCGGCGCTTCAAATTTTCGCATTAGACAAACATAGCCGCCATGATGAAAGAAGGGGGTGGTCAATACATTCCACCCCCCGGTATGGAAGGGGGGCATACAATTTACCGTACGGCTATCTGAATTCACCAGGAGGCTCATCGAAGTATTGATGCTGTTCCAGAACAGCATTTTATGCGAGTACAGCGCTCCTTTGGGGAAGCCCGTCGTACCAGAGGTATAAAGGATGAATACCGGATGATCATCGTCCACCTCCACGGTAGGATAAGGCAGATCATCAGGTCCGGTTGATGTGGGATCGCAAAAATCCCTTAAGCCTTCTATAGTCCAGCGATGTGGAATTTGAGCTACTTCCTTACAAGCGCTTGCCAGCTCCTGGTATTTTTCTTCTGACAAAAACATCCTCGGTGACGAATTCCCCAAGAGATAATCTATCTCTGCGGCTGTCAGGCGATAGTTCAACGGGACCAGGACGACCCCTGTTTTTTGAGCGGCTACAAAAAGCAGGATGTATTCGAGACAGTTTTCTGCAAGTACCGCGATACGGTCTCCACGTTTGATCCCCTGGGCGTCCAGATGACGGCTCAGGCGGTTTCCCAAACGGTCCAGCTCCCCGTAGGTCATCCCCCTACCCGTTTCCCACTCCTTAACTGCTATTTTTTGGGGACTATATAGGGCCCATTTTGCCATCCAGTCTTGTTGAACCATCGGTTTCAATCCTTAATCTTTTATTTTATACCTTCAGTGGCGAAATAAAATTTCTTGAAATGCCCTTGACTATCATTTGGCGGCTTGCGCCGCATGATATTTTGAATGAACACTGTTTTCATTGATTTTGCTTCGCAAAATCAATGAAAACAGTGTTCATTCAAAACTCTATTTTGCCGCCGTAAGCGGCAGAATACTTTTTACACAACCCCTGTTCAAAATTTTATTTCTACACAACCCCATACTTTTGAGGTACCCTCAAAAAATTTTACTGCTTATGAAAGCCTTCACATCCGAAAGGCAGCACCTGCAAAAGCTAACCCACCGCCAGATCCGATAAAAAGCACCAGATCGCCCGGTTTTACGCGCCCCTCTTCCATAATTTCATTAAGTGCCATCGGAATGC
>CAZGOT010000096.1:2857-10597 GCA_964527495.1 uncultured Haliscomenobacter sp. | reverse complement strand
ATTTGGCGGCGCAAGCCGCCAAATGAAAAGCCGGGGGCTTTTTACACAACCCCGGAAAGTTTTGGCGGCTTGCGCCGCCAATAATCATAATGGACATCGTTTCACCTCATTTTGCTTTGCAAAATGAGGTGAAACGATGTCCATTCAAAACTTTCTTCTTTTACACAATCCCATACAAATTTGAACTTTTGCCCCGGCAGACTTGTTTTTAACATTTTGTTTTAATTTGCGCAACCATATTTTTCAAAAATCCTTTGGCATGGAGCCCCTCCACCCGGCCACCGAAAGCCTGTACATAAAAGTGCTGCTACCCCTGGCGCTACCCAAGCCCTATACGTATTTGGTAACCCCGGATTTGTGTGGTGGGGTGCGTGAGGGAGCTCGTGTAGAAGTGGAATTTGGCCCCAAAAAACGCTACTCAGCTATAGTGCTGGAGGTCGGGGCCGAAAAGCCGGAAGGATATTCCCCAAAGCCCATCTTGTCGGTCATAGACGAAGTGCCTATAGCCCTACCGGGCCAACTCCGCTTTTGGCAGTGGCTCGCCAGCTATTATTGCTGTACCCTTGGGGAGGTCATGGTTGCCGCACTCCCCTCCCATTTCAAGCTCGCCAGTGAAACCATCGTCACCCTCGGTCCACTTTACGAAGAAGGCCATCCCGGGCTCGATGACAAAGAGTACCTGATTACCGAGGCCTTGAGTATCCAGCAGGAACTTACTTTACAAAATATTCAGGATATTTTACAACAGCGTACTATCCTGCCTTTAGTACGCAAGATGCTCGATAAAAAAATCATCACCCTAAAGGAAGACCTGAAGGAAAAATACAAGCCTAAGATGGTCGTCTGCGTGCGCATGCAGGCACCCTACGCAAGCAACCCCTCCCTGCTCCAGGATGCTTTTGAAAAGCTTGGCCGTTCAGACCGGCAGATAGAAGCCCTTATGGCCTATATCCAGCTTTCCCGCCAGCACCATTTCGTAAGGCGGGAAGACCTGTATAAGGCTGCCCGGATAGATACTACGGTACTCAAAGCGCTAATCAAAAAAGAGATCCTCGAAGTTTATGAACGGGAAGTAAGCCGCCTGGGTAGTTATGAGGAAGCGACTACGGAAGTACCCGAACTTTCGGAGCAACAAGAAAGGGCACTTCGCGAGTTGAAAGAAATTTTCAAAAGCAAAGATATCGCACTACTTAATGGAGTAACCGGCAGCGGTAAAACGCGTGTATATATGGAATTGATCCGGGAAGCCATACAGCGCAACGAACAAATCCTTTATCTGCTCCCTGAAATTGCCCTGACTACCCAGATTATCGAGCGCTTAAAAAAAATATTCGGAAACGACGTTGCCGTATATCATTCCCGGTTCAACAACAACGAGCGAATTGAAATATGGCAACAGGTGATGCAAGGCAAACCCCTCGTCCTTGGTGCCAGATCTGCCCTTTTTCTACCCTTCAAGCGGTTAAAGTGGATTATTGTAGACGAGGAGCATGATCCTTCTTTCAAACAACAAGACCCCAACCCCCGCTATCATGGCAGGGATGCTGCCATTTACCTCGCTTCCCTCTGTGGTGCAAAAGTCTTACTCGGCAGCGCAACCCCCTCCCTGGAATCTTATTTCAATGCCAAAAGGGGAAAATATGGGTTGGTGGAAATGCCCGAACGATTTGGTGGGTTGAAAATGCCTGCCTTGCAGTTGGTAGATATGAAGACAGAGCTCCAGCACAACAGGCTGAGCGGGCATTTTTCCCAGCCGCTCCTGGAAGCGCTCCGGCAAACACTGGACCGTGGCGAACAGGCTATCCTGTTCCAGAACCGACGTGGTTTTGCCCCGGCTTACCGCTGTGAAACCTGCGGTTGGCATGCAGGATGTATTCATTGCGACGTCAGCATGACCTATCACCAAAAAAATCAGTTGCTGAAGTGCCATTACTGCAATTACCAGGCCAGGCTCCCGCAATCCTGCCCGGCCTGCGGCAGTATGAAACTCACTTTAAAAGGCTTTGGCACCGAAAAGGTCGAGGAAGAACTGAAGGTACATTTCCCCGAAACCAGCATTGCCCGGATGGATTTTGATACTGTCCGGACGCGAAATGCCCACGCCCAGATAATACAGGATTTTGAAGAAGGCCGCACCCAAATACTCATCGGCACGCAAATGGTCACCAAAGGACTCGATTTTGAGCGGGTTGGGCTTGTAGGGATCCTCAGCGCAGACCAATTGTTGCAATTTCCGGATTTTCGTGCAACAGAACGCGCTTTCCAGATGATGACACAGGTAAGTGGACGGGCAGGACGAAAACACCGTCAGGGCCTGGTCTTGATACAGGCAATGGATATCAGTAACCCCGTTATCCGGGAAGTACTGGCCAATGATTACCTGGCATTTTATCAGCGCGAGTCCGAAGAGCGCACCAGGTTTCAATACCCGCCCTATTTCCGATTATTGCGAATCACACTGAAGCACGCACAACCCGATTTGGTGAATGCCGCCGCAGAAAAGATGCTCGAACGCCTCCATCCCCGGTTTGGGTCGCGGCTCCAGGGACCGGCTCTTCCACCAGTAGCACGGGTCCGCGGACTATACCTCCTCGATTTTCTCCTCAAACTCGAACGCGACCACCCCCGCCTCGCCGATGCCAAAACCCTGATCCTCCAGGCCAGTGCCGAACTCAATGCCCAACCTGGAATGTCCGGAGTGCGTGTAGCCGTGGATGTGGACCCTGGATAAGGGGTAAGAGGTTCCGGGATTTGTTAAAAGTCTGAAAATATTCTTTGACGACGAATTCGCCAAAGAATATTTTCCCTAATGCCGAAACAAGGTAAATGATTACTTTTGAACCAATTCTGCTGGTCTTGCCCATTTCGGCCGTCAGAAGAAATCTTTGCGTTAAAATTAGCTTTTTACCCGGATAGCCTGCAGGTCAAAAAATAATGCTTATATGTTTGACCCTTTTTATATACTCAAAAAAATAGCGGGAACATATCTAAGCGCCAAACTCCTGGCAGGAGCTCTGGGGGTAGGGTTACTGTTATTTCCTGGACGATTATCCGCCCAGACCGTTATCGGAGGCGAGACAGCGGATTCTACGGCTTTGCTGGACCTTCAAAGTACCGAAAAGGGCTTTTTGCTTCCCAGGTTGACTAATGCTGAACGCGATGCGATCGCCCGCCCGGCAAAAGGCCTCATGATTTACCATACGGAAAAAAAATGCGTTCAGGTCAACATAGGGTCAGCAGAAATGCCGGCATGGCGTTGTATCTCCCTGATGCAGTTGGCTTCTATGCCCGAATTGATCACCTTTCAGGTCAACTCGGTGACCGCTACGGCGGCCCTGGGTGGCGGCAGGGTTACATCAGACGGCGGTAACCCGGTTATTGCCCGGGGGGTAGTTTGGTCTGAAGCAGCCAACCCGGTAGTTGCATTAAGCAGCAAAACGACCGATGGCAGTGGTTCGGGCAATTTCAACAGCCTGATTTCCGGATTGAACCCCGGGACGACCTATTATCTGCGGGCTTATGCAACCAATAGTCAGGGTACAGCTTATGGAAACCAGATTGTTTTTTCTACCCCTGGATTAGATTCAGCTTTTGCCCTGGAGTGCGGCGCCTATGTCGCGTCCGGGGAATGGCGCAATTTTATGTGCTTCAATCTGGGAAGTGCATATACCGGTGACGTACCCAACCGCCTGCTCACGCCCAGTTGGGAAATCAACGGCGGCTATTGGCATTGGGGGGTTCAGGAAACGGTAGCACCAGGGCCTGCCGGTAGTGGCGCGGAAGCTGCGAATGCGGTTGCTATTGCAGGGTGGAAAAATGGCTATACCGAAGATGTAGTCTATGGCTGGAGCATAGAGGAAAAAAGATCCAACGATCCCTGCCCACCTGGATTTAAAGTCCCTTCTGCCAGAGAGTGGCTGGAGGTTTTCACCTATAATACGGTTACTCCTATTGGCACCAACTGGATAGCGGGTGCGACAAACTACGGTACCGGCATACGGATTGGCAACAGCCTCTTTCTTCCTGCTGCGGGAGAAAGGAGTGTGTACGATGGGGAATTGCTGGGACGGGGCGCTTATGGGGCTTACTGGACCAGCGAGAGTGAAATAAACCAAAATGCTGCATTTTATCTGTATTTCGATCAAACATCTGTGCGCTATGAAGAAAACGAAGCTCCGGAATTTCCCCCCAACACTTCTCCTTTCGCGGGCTTATCAGTCCGGTGCATTGGGATGGGCAGCGGGTTTCAGGCAAGTCCGCCTATCGTAAAAACAAATGAAACAGGGCCCACTGGAACGATTTTCGGAACTTCTGCCCTGGCAGGCGGAACCGTAGAATCAGGAGGAGGCGCACCTGTCACTGCTCGCGGCGTAGTTTGGTCCACCTCGCCCGGTCCTACCGTTTCTTTGCCGACAAAGACAATGGATGGTAGCGGATTAGGCTATTTTGAAAGTATTATAGATGGGTTAATGCCCAATACGACCTACTACTACCGGGCGTATGCTACCAATAGTGCCGGAACAGCCTATGGACAGGAAGCCTTGTTCTCGGTTGGGGAACCTTCCCCTCCTACGGTAGGGACCAGCATTGTAAGCGTTGGGAACAACACGGCAACGGTAGCAGGATATGTAGATATACCTTACTCTTCGGTCGAGGTTATCGCCAAAGGCGTGGTTTGGGATACCTTTTGCGCCCCGACTATTCTACTGCCGACCAGGATGATCGTGGGCGGGGAAGGGAGCTTCGATGCCAATATTTCCAGCCTTAAGCCTGGCAAGACGTATTATGTTCGTACGTTTGTCCTCCACAACTCGATTACGACGTACGGCAACGAGGAGACTTTTACTACAGCTCCCCTAAGGCCTGTACTCACCACTGCCGCGGTTAGTAATTTAAGCAGCAACTCGGCCAGCAGCGGAGGAAACATAACGGACGACGGCGGCAGCCCCGTTATTTTGCGCGGAGTGGTCTGGGGAACAACCAGCGACCCCACGATTTCCCTCGCAACAAAGACTTCCGATGCCAGCGGCAACGGGGGTTTTTCCAGTAGCATCTCCAGGCTCAAACCCGGTACGACCTACTATTTGCGCGCCTTTGCGACCAATAGTGCCGGAACTGCTTACGGGAATCAAATCATTTTCACCACAAATGCCATTCTCCCGGTCCTCTCAACCTCACCGGCAAGCCTGGTCACGGGCACCTCGGCCGTAAGCGGGGGAACGATAACCAGCGATGGTGGCGGTGCCATCACCGCACGTGGAGTTGTCTGGTCTAACTCCCCTTCGCCTTCTCTGGATTTTCATGCGCGCACGGTCAACGGCAATGGCAGCGGAGGGTTTACCAGTAACATCGCGGGACTATTGCCCGGAACAACCTATTTTTTGCGGGCCTACGCCATCAACAGTGCCGGTATAGCTTATGGTAACGAAATCACTTTTGCTACCCCACAGGTGCTCCCTACGGTCACGACCACGCCTGTCAGCGATATTTCTGATATTGGTGCGGCCAGTGGCGGGGATATCACCAATACCGGCGGAGGGGAAATCCTATCCAAAGGCGTAGTCTGGGGCACCGGTCGCAGCCCTACTGTTGGACTTCCAACTAAAACAAATAGCGGCCCCAATCCCGGAACATTCATCAGTTTCATTACTGGATTAAGCCCGGGCACTACGTATTTCATCCGCGCTTATGCCACCAATAACATAGGCACTGGCTATGGGGCCGAATTATCTTTTACGACCGAAATCACTATACCCACGGTAATCACCGGACAAATCACGTCGTTGAGCAGCAGTGCTGCCACCGGGAGTGGGAATGTCACCGCAAACGGCGGCAGTGCCGTAACCAATAGAGGGCTTGTTTGGGGAACTGCCAGCGGGCCAACGACCGCTTTATCCACCAAAACGTCCAACGGAAGTGGGACGGGCAGTTTCAGTGGCAATATTACGGGCCTGAGCCCCGGAACTACCTATTACCTCAGGGCGTATGCCACCAACAGTGCCGGAACAGCCTATGGCACTGAAGTCGCTTTTACTGCACTCCCCGTTCTGCCAACCGTGACGACCGCGGCGATTACTGAGCTAACGTCAAATACTGCGATTGGTGGGGGAAATATATTATCAACCGGAGGCGCTCCGATTACTGCGCGTGGGGTGGTTTGGAGCAAAGCAAATACACCTGCCATTAACACCGCCAACCGCACTACCGACGGTATTGGAGCAGGAAGCTTTATCAGCAACCTCAGCGGGCTACTGCCCGGCACGACCTACTTCGTACGTGCCTATGCCACCAACAGTGCTGGAACGGCCTACGGCAACGAAATAAAGATAATCATCCCTATCCCTCCGGGTATGTGTGGGGCATTCCTGGCGCTCGGTGACTGGCGGGAGTTTATGTGCTATAACCTTGGAGCAGCCTATACCGGCACGGACTCCCTGCGCTTGTTTACCCCGAGCTGGGAAATTAACGGCGGTTACTGGCAATGGGGCATTAAAGAAATGGCAGCGGCCGGACCAGCTGGCCCCGCAACAGAACAGGCGAACTCCGGCCAGGTGAGCACCTGGACCTATCCCAATACTGCCCCGGACAACGCATGGAGCCCTACTACAAAAACCATTCATGACCCTTGCCCTGCTGGGTTCCGGGTACCTTCGCTGAACGAATGGACTGGAGTAATCAACAACAATCCCCGAACCGCGGTCGGCAGTTCCTGGACAGCCTCAAACACGAATTATCAGTCCGGGCAACGCTTTGGAACCAGACTTTTCCTGTCCTCTGCAGGATCGAGGGATTGGTACACCGGAACATTGAGAAGCCGCGGCGAATTTGGAGAATACTGGAGCAGTTCCGGTACCAGCGGAACGAGCCGCGTACTGCGTTTCAACGTTGATAATGCCAGTATTGCTTATTCATTCCGTGGATTCGGCTATTCTCTGCGCTGTATTGCGGAATAACGATCCCCTCGCATCAAGTCTAATGCTTTTATTTTTATTCCGAAATACACCGAACGGACAAAGCGCGGACGCGCAGGGTAAACGTACCGGTAAAGAAGACATCGGGGGAAACTTCAAGATAGTAAGCGCTTGTACTTGCTACATAAGGGGAGCTGCTCCAATAAAATCCCCTGAAACCCCGGTCGTACAAGTTGCCGTCCTGCTGATATCCAGCCGCTGGCAAGTACAAATCGTTTCCAAATTTTCTTCGGGTCGAATAATTCGTGGCATTGGCCGTCCAGGAGGCGCCTAAGGCAAGTTTGGGGGAATTCCACGCAATCACCTGCTCCCATTCTGCATACGTTGGCACACGAAAACCGACCGGACAGGGGTCATTCGCTGTTTTGGAGGTTTCGCTCCAGGAACCGTTTGCCGCGGGGGTTGGGTCCCAGCCAGCAACTGCCCCGAAGTACGCCTGTGCCGACCCCGGGCCGGTGGGCCCTGTAAAAGCCATATTCTTTCTACCCCATTGCCAGTAACCGCCATTAATTTCCCATCCAGGAACAAAAGGATCGGCGTTGGTGTTTGCCCCGAGGTTGTGGCAGAGGAATTCCTTCCAAACCGTGGAGGAGATATATGCCCCACAACTATCCCGTTTGGTTTTGAACGTCAGCTCCTGCCCATACGCCGTACCTGCGCTATTGGTCGCATACGCCCGGAGGTAATACAGGGTATTGGGAAACAACCCGGAAATCGTGCTGTTAAAATTACCGGAGCCACTGCTTTCCAATGTTTTAGATGCAAGTGC
>CAZGOT010000096.1:1462-2847 GCA_964527495.1 uncultured Haliscomenobacter sp. | reverse complement strand
ATTGCCCCCGGTAGCGCTGATTGAGCCCCCGCTCTGGGCAGCCCTGGTGGCAATGGCACCTACAGAAGAAGTCGTAACGGTTGGAGGAATAACTTCAGTAGAAAAAGATATTTCATTGCCATAAGCGGTGCCGGCGCTGTTGGTGGCATACGCACGGAAGTAGAAGGTCGTTCCCGGGGACAAGCCTGAAACAGTACTTGAAAATGCCCCGCTACCACTGCCATCCATTGTTTTGGTCTGTAGGGCAATCGTCGGGTTGGGGGTAGTCCCCCATACGACGCCGCGTGCAGTGACGGCTGCTCCTCCATCCCTGGAAATTACCCCGCCGCTTACCGCTGAAACGTTGTTTACCGGCAAAACAGTTGCTGTGGTCAGGGTGGGAGGAGCGGGAGGTGTAGTGAAACTTTGTTCATTACCGTAGGAAGTCCCGGAGCTATAAATGGCATAAGCGCGGACATAATAGATCGTACCCGGCTGCAATCCCGATAGTGTACCAGTAAAATCCCCTTCACCGCTTCCATCACACGATTTATAATCTTTTCCGAGTAGAGGGTTAGGGAAAGTTGACCATACTAGCCCTTTTTCAAGAATGGCAGGTGCCCCTTCGAGGAGTACCCGCGCACTTACGCGCAAGCTATTTGGCGATACGACATTAACAGTTGTTATAGTTGCTGTAGGAGGCTGAATCTGTTCTGCTGAACTTTCGGAAACTGGTATTTCCAGGGTACAATTTTTTCCGCCTAAGGAAATAGAAAAAAAGGCATTGCCAGGCTGCGAAGGAGTGCCGGAAATATTAAAGTGCAGCGAACCAACCCCTGCTATAGTAACCCCAGCGGGTAGCGTGGCGATCAGCCCGGTAACACCAGTAGAGAGGAAAGCCAATGCCCCATAGGCAATGCTATCGGAATTAAAATAGGGAATGGACAGTTTGACCCCACTGGCCGCTTGCAATTCCTGCAGGGAACCCGTTAATACGCTACCTGTACAGTTAAGACTATCCAGGGTAAATTCCTTGCTGAACGCCATACAGCGCCAATCTGCCGCAACAGGACTACCGATATTTATTTCGACACAGTTTAAGGAAGTATTAAAAATCATCAACCCAGAAGCCGGCCTTTGCATATTGTTTCGCTGAATCGTGGTCATACGCGGCAGCAAAAAGCCTTTATCCGCGCCTTGTAAATCCAACAAAGCGGAAGAATCGGCCTTATCCCCTCCAATGACGGTTTGAGTATAGGCCATACAGGACCAGCTAACCAGAAATAGGGATATCCATAATTTTACCATGAAAAAAGATTAAGGATAATAATTTTGAGGGGCAAAAAGTATGGGGTTATGTAAAAAGCCTGGCGGCGGCCCTTTGGCAGCTTGCCCCGCCAAATGTT
>CAZGOT010000096.1:0-1362 GCA_964527495.1 uncultured Haliscomenobacter sp. | reverse complement strand
TGCGACAGCCTCCAAAAAATTGTATCAACCCATTTGCGAAACCGCACGTATTTTACATAGCGGTTTCACAAATATACCATATTCAGCAAAAAGAAAGTGCATTTTGCATTAAGGTCTTAATCCCTAATGGGTTATTTTGAACACGTATCAGGGTTATGGTCTGTTTTTCCCCTTTTGCATCTCCTGGAGTAAGGCGTCCATTTCCCGCACGAGCTCGGGATGTGTATCGGCAAGATTTTGCTGCTCTCCGGGGTCGGTTTTCAAAAAGAAGAGCTGGGGAAATTTTCTGTTGCCCAAGTCGATATTTGTAAGCCGGTTGTACGCTTGTTTATCACTGGGACAAATATATTTCCAATCCCCTCGAAGGAGGACTGTCGGCTCCAGACCTTGTTTTACCAATACTGTACGTCCTTTACCACTTTTTCCTAAAAGGCTTCCAGGAGTTGCTCGCTATCGGGAGCTTCTCCCGGTGGCAACTCGATGTTTAACAATCTGGAAAAAGAAGCCATAAAATCTATCTGCGATACCAGGGCATCGGTGATTCGCCCACCTTTCACTTTTGCAGGCCAGCGAAGGAGGAGGGGCACCCTTGTACCAGCTTCATACGCGCTGTACTTACCTCCACGCAACGGACCACCCGGCGTATGGGCATTGAGCATAGCCACTGCCCCGTCCTCATAACCATCGTCCAGCACAGGGCCGTTATCGCTACTCACAATAAGTAAGGTATTACGGGAAATATCGAGTTGGTCGAGCAAGGACATAATCTGACCCACCGTCCAGTCGAGCTGAAGAATAGCATCGCCGCGAAATCCCAATCCGCTTTTCCCTTTAAACATAGTGGAAGGCATTCGGGGCACATGGGGCTCAGTGAGTGCATAAAACAGAAAAAAGGGCGCTCTGTGTTTTGAGGAAATAAATTCCCTCGCCTTTTCCAAAAAAGTAAGGGGCATTTCCTCATCGGTCCATCTTGCCGTTTTTCCCCCTTTCATAAAGCCTATCCGGCCAATACCATTTACGATGGTGCCATCGTGCCCATGGTCCGGGGATGCCCGCATTTTTAACAATTCCGGATGCTCCCGTCCGGTAGGTTCGTTTCCTGGATTGATTTGGTAATCCACTTCGATAGGGTCTGTTGGATCCAATCCAACGACCTGATCGTTTTCTATAAAAACCGTCGGCACCCTGTCCGCCGTTGCTGGAAAGATAAAGGAATAGTCAAATCCTGCTTCATTGGGCCCTGGGGAAATACGGCTATTCCAGTTTTTCTCCCGGGTATTGCCAAGACCCAGATGCCATTTACCTACTACAGCGGTAGCATATCCGGCTTTTTTAAACAAGGTTGCCAGCGTTGGTTTTCCT
>CAZGOT010000095.1:0-10655 GCA_964527495.1 uncultured Haliscomenobacter sp. | reverse complement strand
CCCGATAGCAGGCAGATCGCCTTCCTGCGCTTCGACGACCGGCCTGTGCCTAAATTTCCAATCTACCATGCCGAAAGCGCGGACATGTCCCACGGATACCTGGAAATCCAGCGCTATCCCAAATCTGGTGACCCCCTTCCCGAGGTCAAACTTGGCATCGTTGGGGTAGAATCCGGGCAAACCGTCTGGATAGAACAAGACCCGGCACTTGCCTATACTGCATGGGTTTTTTGGACTCCCGAAAACAAAGTTCTTTTTCATCAGCTCCATCGCGACCAAAATCTGCTCCGGCTTTACCTTGCAGACCCCAATACCGGAAAAACCGTGCAGGTGTACGAAGAATCCCGTCCCACCTGGGTGGAGTTTTTTGAGGATATCCGCTTCCTGAGTGGGAGCAAAGGGTTCATTTTGCGTTCCTATCGCGATGATTGGGAAAACCTGTACCATTATAATTATGAGGGAAAACTCGTAGCCCGGATTACCAATGTACCCTGGCGTATAACGGGTATCGAAATGGTAGACGAGACCGCCAATACCATTTTCTTCTCAGGAACCGGGCCAGATAATGCCGGCACAGAAAGCCACCTGTTCATGGCACGTCTCGACGGCTCCGAATTTAAACAACTGACTCAGGGCTCCGGAACCCACCGCTGTGTTGTAGCCCCGGGAGGGAAATATTTTTCCGATGCCTTTAGCAGCTTTACCCAGCCCGGCACTTTATCCATCCTCGATCAAAATGGCAAACCAACCCTGAAACCCTGGGAAAATACAGCCGATGCCAACTCCGCCAAAGGCATAAAAGTTGAATTTTTTCGGATACCCTCTACTGATGGCTTTTCCCTACCGGCCTATTGGGTCCTGCCACCAAATTTTGATCCCTCTAGAAAATATCCGGTCATTTTCGATATCTACGGAGGCCCCGATGCTGGCCGGATTTCCAATACCTACCGCAGCTATGCCAATGACAAGCTCGTGGAAGCAGGCGTTATTTTATTTTCTGTTGACCATCGCGCTTCGGGGAAATTTGGCAAAAAAGGCCTCGATTATATGCACCGCAGTCTTGGGAAATGGGAAATGCACGATTATATCGAAACGGTGAAATGGTTGCGCACTAAGTCCTTTATTGACCCTGCCAGAGTGGGCATTCGAGGTGGCAGCTACGGAGGCTATATGACGGCTCTTGCCCTCACCCAGGGTGCAGATTATTTCACCCACGGTGTCTCCAGTGCCCCGGTCATTGACTGGAGGCTTTATGACAATATCTATACCGAGCGCTATATGGATACCCCAGCCAGTAATCCTGAGGGGTATTCCGCAGGATCTGTCCTTACCTATGCCGGCCAGCTCAAAGGCAAACTGCTCCTGATCCACGGAGAAATTGATGATAATGTGCATATGCAAAATTCCATGCAGCTCATCAGCAAGCTCCAGGACCTGGGAAAATCTTTTGAGTTGATGATATACCCGGGCAACCGCCATGGCATCGTGGGGGCAAAACGCACCCATTCGACCCAGATAGCGGAACAGTTCTGGATGAAGCACTTTTTCCAGAAATAGAAAAATCAGGCTGGGCTCACCGGCGCTTTCTTTTCCAGCGCCGGTGGGTCCAAAGCCAATATTCAGGTGCTTGTAAGATTTGCGCTTCCAGCAATCTGGTATGTTTTTCCGTAATCCAGCCGGCCGGGGCAGATACAGGGTCCCCGGTCACGAGCTCAAAGAAAAGTACATATTGGCCCGGCCCGTTTTTTTGCATATGCCCAAAAACCACGGGATAGTTATAGCGCTGTCCAAAGCGTTCGGCACCCAGCATCACGGCAGTATCCTGATGCAGAAAGCGGGTCCAGTGGACCTGTTTGCTGAACGTAGGGGACTGATCTGCCGCAAAAATCATGGCAAAAGGCCGGTCTTTATTGCGTGCAAAAAATTTTACCGCATCCGCTTTGGGGACGAGCTCTGTGCCAAACCTGGACCGGGCAACTTTCAATTTTTCCTCAAAAAAACGATTGGACAAAGGCGAGTAGAGTGCGGCTACCCGGTGCCTGACCCATAGCGGGAGCAGCATTGCAACCCACTCCCAATTGTTATAGTGCCCGATGACCAGGATTACACTCCTACCCTGTTCGAAAAACGCATCCAGCAATTCCGGGTTTCTCACCTTTAACCGGTCTCTGGCCTCGGAAGGCCGCATACCCCAGCTATGTATATTTTCTACTAATAAGGCTGCCAGGTGGCGGTAAAATTTTTCTGCGACTGCTTTAACTTGCTTATCAGACCAATCCGGAAAGGCAGCGCGCAGATTGGCCAGTACGACCTTTTTCCGGTATCCGGCAACCCGGTAAACCAGGAAAAAGGCCCCCCGGGCCAGGAAATACAGCGTGTTTAACGGTATCCTGGATAAAGGGTAAAGGACGAGAAAATATAAAATCCGGTTCATAGACACTATGTGATTTTGCCTCCCTTCAAGAACAATTCATGCTCAAAGCAGCTGGTTTATAAGTATTCTGGGGTTGTGTAAAAAGGCCGGAGGCCTGTTATTTGGCGGCTTACGCCACCAAATTTTATTTTGAATGGACGCCGTTTTATCTCATTTTGCGAAGTAAAATGAGATAAAACGGCGTCCATTCAAACTTTTATTCCGGCGCTGAAGGCGGTGGAAGACTTTTTACACAACCTCAACGGTTTCGCCAAGGCACCTCGCCATGAAAATTACCTTTTGTGGCCTGTGCCGAAAATAGTAACTTTCGCGTTCAGCACAAGCAAAAACCATTATTTATGGATACCGGACAATTCCGATACTGGGCACATGCGCTAGCCGACTGGATGGCAGATTATTTTGAACAAGTCGAAAATTTTCCGGTCAAGCCAGCGATAATGCCAGGAGATATCAAAAAACAGTTGCCCTTGCAGGCTCCTGAAAAGGGAGAAGCCTTCGACCAGCAGTTTGAGGACTTCCAAAAAATCATCCTGCCTGGGATGACCCACTGGCAGCACCCAGGTTTTTTTGCGTATTTCCCGGCAAGCCGCAGCGCACCATCCGTACTGGCAGAAATGCTCACTGCAGCGATGGGTGCACAGTGTATGATATGGTACACCTCCCCTGCCGCAGAGGAACTGGAAGAGCGGTGTATGGAGTGGCTGCGCGGGATGCTTGCCCTGCCGGAAGAGTGGACCGGCGTAATCCAGGAAACCGCCTCTGCTGCCACGCTCATCGCCCTGCTGATGGCCCGCGAGAAAGCCAGCGGGTTTGAAGTTAATAAAAAAGGGTTTTATGGCCGTAAGCCAATGCGGATATATGCCTCCGGCCAGGTACATTCTTCGATCCCCAAAGCAGTGAAAATTGCCGGTTTTGGAGAAGAAAATCTGGTCATTATCCCTACCGATGCACATTTTGCACTCCTGCCGGAGCAGTTGGAAGCTGCAATCATAAGCGACCTGGAAGCCGGGTTCCAGCCACTTGCCGTCGTCGCTGCGATGGGCACCACCAGCTCCACAGCTATGGACCCCATTGCCCCTATTGGCAGGATATGCAAGAAATATGGCCTGTTCCTGCACGTGGATGCGGCCTATGCTGGTGCCGCACTCATTCTCCCGGAAATGCGCTGGATGGCAGAAGGCCTGGAAATGGCCGACAGTTTTGTATTTAACCCACACAAGTGGTTGTTCGTCAATTTTGACTGTACAGCATTTTATGTACAAGATAAAGGGCTGCTTCAAGACACCTTTAGTATCCTGCCAGAATACCTCAAGACGCCCCTGGACAAGCAGGTCAATAATTACCGCGACTGGGGGATCCAGCTCGGGCGCAGGTTCCGGGCATTAAAACTCTGGTTTGTCCTGCGCACTTACGGCATTGAGGGCCTGCAGGAGCGTCTTCGGGAACATATTCGCATCGGCCAGTGGCTCAAAGGTGCGGTTGAACGCCACCCGCATTTTGAACTGCTCGCCCCTGTACCGCTCAACCTCGTCTGTTTCCGTTTCCATCCCCCACACCTGCAGGAGGAAGCTGAACTTAATGCCCTCAACGAGCAGCTGCTGCAAAGACTCAATGAATCCGGAAAAATCTTACTTACCCAGACAAGGCTCAATGGGAAATACACGCTCCGGATAGTTGCCGGGCAGGTAGATACCCGTCTGGAAGATGTCCAGAAAGGATGGGCACTAGTGTGCGAAACCGCAGCTTCCTTATAGGTTTAAAGAAGGAAGACCTTCAATAACGGTAGGCGAACGCATTGATATTCATACCCGCTCCAACGGAGGCAAACAGGAACAGATCACCGGGATGGAGTTCATGACCGGATATTTCCCTGCGATAGACCATATCGAGCAGCGTAGGTACCGTTGCCACTGAGCTATTACCCAGGTCATGGATATTCATAGGGACAACCAGCGGATCGAAATCTTTTGCACCATATAATTTGAAGAGGCGCTTTACGATCGCCTCATCCATTTTTTCATTGGCCTGGTGGATAAAGATTTTTTTCACCTCCCGGATATCGTCCACCCCTGCCAATTGAAGCGTATGCATCATCGCCTCCGGTACATACTTCAGGGCGTATTCATAGATTTTGCGGCCCTGCATCTTAATGTAGCGGTGTGGATCTTCTACCCCTGGCTTGTAGGTTCGGTCCATATACAGGTAAAAAACATCTTCCTGCGCATGGGCAATCACTGCGGAGGATAAAATACCGCGTTTTTGCTCTTCCTCTACATATTCCAGTACCGTTGCTCCTGCGCCATCAGAGAAAATCATGGCATCGCGGTCGTGCGGATCCACGATTCTGGACAGCGTTTCAGCACCGATTACCAAAGCCTTTTTAGCCGTTCCCGCTTTGAAAAAAGCATCAGCCTGAATGACTCCCTGTATCCAGCCTGGACAGCCGAAGATGATATCGTAGGGAACACAATAGATATTTTTTATCCCAAGCGCATGCTTTACCCGGGAGGCAATACTAGGCAGCATATCCGACTGGAGGGTTCCCGACAGGATGTCCCCAAAATTCTGGGCTACGATAATCTGGTCCAGGGTATCCGGATCAATGCCGGCATCTTCTATCGCTCTTTTGGCAGCAATAGCCGCGATATCGGAAGTGCGCTGGTTTTCACCAGCATACCTTCTTGCCCTGATACCCGTGATAGCTTCCAGTTTGGATACCACCTCCCCAACTGGTGCCTGAATCTTTTGGTGATCTTCCGAATAAAATTCATGGTCCAAAAAATCTTCGTTGGTCACACTTACTGGTGGGATATAGGAACCAATCCCGGTAATCAGGGTGTTTAACATAATTATTTGTTTTTTGTGATTAGGGCTGATATAGATGAGGTGTATAAAAAGTTCTTTGGCGGCTTGCGCCGCCAATAATCATTTTGAACGGGGTTGTGTAAAAAGCCCCTGGCATTTCATTTGGCAGCGTCAGCCGCCAAATGTTATTTTAAATGGACATCGTTTTGCCTCATTTTGCTTTGCAAAATGAGGCAAAACGATGTCCATTTAAAATTTTCTTTCGCCGCCGAAGGCGGCGGAATACTTTTTACACAAGCTCCTGCTTATGATACAACCCCTTCCTTCAAAATATTCTTTAGCGGCCTCAGCCACCAAAAGCCTTTAGGACACTACACGTTCAAAAGGCAATTTGCTTTTTAAACAACCTACCTAGCCACAAGTTAGAAGCCAGTCTTGAAATCCAGAAACAAAAAAAATCGCGAATTACAATCTCCAAACCTGGAAAAGCATTCGATTAATTGCCTCTTGCTCCCCCGTCAAAAGCCCTTGCATCGGCAGCGCCGTACATCATTTTTTTCACAGGATCCACCCAAATACCCATCACTGAACCCTGGCGGCCACGCGTACGCAGGGAATGGCCCATCATCTCATACAGCTTGCGGGTATCCGGAGAGAACTGGAATTCTTCCATAAAAGTGACATCGGGCAACCATTGGTGGTGGATGCGACCGGCATCCACGGCTTCTGCAATATTCATACCGTGGTCTATGACATTAAGTGCTACCTGGAGGACCGAGTTGATGATGGTGCGCCCCCCGGGACTTCCGATCACCAGTACGGGTTTTCCATCTTTAGCAAAAATAGCTGGCGTCATGCTTGAAAGCATCCGTTTCTCCGGGGCGACGAGGTTTGGCGGAGTCCCCACCTGGCCACTGCGGTTGGTAACACCGGGCACCGGATTAAAATCGCCCATTTCGTTGTTCAATAAAAATCCTGTTCCATCAGCTACCAGGCTGGAGCCATAGCTATACTCCAGCGTGTAGGTAAGGGAAACGGCATTTCCCTGGGCATCTACCACAGAAAAGTGGGTTGTTTCCTCACTTTCAGGGCGAAGATAAACTGCCCCAAATCGCGCGGAATCACTGACAGAAGCTTTGAACAAGTCCACGCCGCTGCGCAGTTCCCGCGCATATTCCTTAGACATCAGGCGCTCCAGCGGCATATTGGGATTGAATGCCGGGTCGCCGATATGTTCAGCGCGATCGGCAAAGGCACGGCGCATGGCTTCGGTAAGCAAATGCAGGTAGAGCGCCGAATTATGCCCGATAGCCTTGAGGTCATATCCTTCGAGAATGTTGAGCATTTCAATTAGTGCTACCCCCCCGGAACTTGGTGGCGGCATCGCCACCACTTCATACCCTCTGTAGGTACCTCTCACTGGAGCCTGTTCGACTGCTTCGTAGCGCGCGAGGTCTTCTTCCGTAATCATACCCCCGTGTTTTTTCATATATTCGGCTAGCAGGCGGGCAGTTTTTCCTTTGTAGAAGCCATCGCGGCCATCTTTCTGAATGCGTTTGAGCGACTCGGCAAGGTCGGGCTGTTTCCACAACTCTCCCGGAGTATAAAGATCCGTTCCATTTTTCAAAAAAGCCTTTTTCGTCGCTGCGTACATCGGATGGTCCAGCTTCTGTACCTGTTGCAGGTATCCTTGCATATCCCAGGTAGAAGGGAAGCCCTTTTCCGCAAGATCCACTGCCGACTGCAGCAGTTCGGCCCACGGTTTGCTACCCAGGCGTTGGTGGGCCATCCAGAGTCCAGCTACCGTCCCGGGGACCCCTACCGAAAGCGGCCCTTCATGGTTGCTGTTATCCCGGATTTTGCCATTTTCATCCAGGAACATTTCCGGCGTAGCTGCCAGTGGTGCCTTCTCCCGAAAATTAAACGTCGTGGCTTTGCCATCCGCGCCATGATATACCAGAAAGCCACCCCCGCCGATATTTCCTGCGGAAGGCAGCGTTACAGCCAATGCAAAAGCGGTAGCCACCGCGGCATCCACGGCATTTCCTCCTTTACGCAACACTTCGCGACCAGCCTCGGAGGCCAGATAATGGCTACTCACCACCATGCCATTGCGTGCGGGTGCGGGCGTGCGACCGCTTTGGGCATGTAGAAAAGGAAGCAAAACCGTCATTAAAACCGATACCATCAAAGTCCGGATCATATCTGCTTATTGTTTTTATTCACTAAATAATACCTTAAGTAGGAGCTATTGAAAAGAAGAACCTTTGCCTCCGGCGGGGAAATACTTTTTACAAAACCTCAGGTCCCGGATACAGCCTCTTCGGGATAATATTCTGTGCCAGTCAACAGGATTGCTAATTCTTTATTAAATCAGGGAATAAATATAGGTTAAATTTCAAAACAGGTATTATTTTGGAGAAAAAATGCATACAATGGAAGCCATTACCCTACCACCATTAGACACGCCTTACCCTGTTACTACAGCCCAAAAAGGCGCATTCGACCAAGACGGGCATATCCTCTTGAAAGGGATCCTTTCCGCAGAAGAAGTGGCGGTTTACCGATCAGTAATCCGGGACGCTGCACAGCATTTCAACCAGGAAAAGCGGGACATTGCGGATCGCGATACCTATGGAAAGGCATTTCTACAGATTATGAACCTCTGGGAGGTGGACGAATCCGTGAGAAAATTTACGCTGGCCAGGCGTTTTGGACAAATTGCTGCCGCCTTACTCGGTGTAGAACGCGTACGGCTTTATCATGACCAGGCCTTGTTCAAAGAGCCAGGTGGTGGCCACACCCCCTGGCATCAGGATCAGTACTACTGGCCTATAGATACCGATAAAACCATCACGATGTGGATGCCTTTAGTAGATATTACAGAGGAGATGGGTATGCTGACCTTTGCTTCCGGGTCACAGGAATTAGGTTTTCTGGGCAACCTCGCTATTTCAGACGATTCGGAGACTATACTTGGCAATCTCGTAAAGGAAAAAGGGTACCCCCTAAGCCGTGCCAAAACGATGCAGGCTGGCGATGCCACTTTCCATGCCGGCTGGACCCTTCACTGTGCACCGGGCAACCAGTCAACTGCTATGCGCGAGGTAATGACCATCATCTTTTTCGCCGATGGTGCCAAAGTCACTCCCCCGGTAAACGATAATCAATGGGCCGATTTGAACCGATGGATGCCCGGGGCAAGTATCGGCGCGCCTATTGCTACGCCGCTTAACCCGGTTTTATCTTAGGATAGGTCTTTTCTAAGCCTAATGAGGCCGAATAAAAAGTATGTGGTTGTGTAAAAAGTATTCCGCCGCCTTCGGCGACGAAAGAATATTTTGAGCAAAGGACGGCCTCTGGCCTTTTTACCCAACCCCGTGAAATTTTGAATGTAAAATATGGTGTCGTAAGCTGCCAAAGGAAATGCCAGGGGCTTTTTGCACAACCCTGAAATATAGTGCCCCTTCAGAGCAAATGCGTGAATATTTCAATAATAATCAATGGTATATACCCCCTTTGCCTGCTCTTTTCCCTTTTCCGGATTTTAAAGAACTTCTCCTGATTTCTTCATCAGAAAATGTGTGCCCTTTCAATTTTATTTATCCAAATTTACTGGTGGAAGGAACTATTTTTTCGGATAGGGTGTTGTGTTCACTGTGCAAAATACTATGACTGTACATCCACTTTCCATTGTAACAAATCCTGGATCAGAGGATCAACCTTCTTCTGAAAAGCCTCCATGACGTCGGTCATGGAGCGAAGGCGGCCTTCTTCCATTGTATCTGCAATCGCCGCCGGCACCTCCGCGGAATTGTTTTTTTTGCTCCGTTGGTATTTTTACCCCCTGTAGGTTGAATAGGCCGTTACGGACGCGCTCTTTGCGCCTGTTTCGGCAAAAAAACGAGTGGTACTCATTCCTTCACTATTTATTTTTTTTAAAAAATGAAGCAAAGCGTTTTTACCCTTTTCCTGGTGGCTATTGCCCAACTCTCCACTGCCCAGATTGCCCAACAGACCCGCAGCCTGTTCCCGGCCTTTATGGAAGCAGCACAGGCTGCAGATAAAAGCTGGACGAATAATGCCAGCATTTCCCTGCCGGGTGTCAAAAGGAATATGGTTAACCGCTTATGGGCAGATTTTGCCCGCAGCCGTTTTGGTAGCAGGGTGAAATACGATCGCAAGACCCGCGAATTCGTCGCGCTCGGCGCAAATATGAGCAGCGGCAGCGTAGGGCAGGTGAACCTCATCAGCCAGACTACACAATCCGGCAGGGATGTGCGCTTCAACCTGTCGGTAGAATACCCTGTATCTGTATTGAGTGGAACCTTTACGGCAAAACGTGTTGCCGATACCCCTTCTATCCTGAAGGACTTTGCCAGAGAAGTAGAACGCGAAAAAGTCCGGCTTCGCATCATAGAAGAAGACCGCAACCTGAAAAAAATGGAAAGCGAACTACACCAGCTCAAAAATGCCAACCTTAGGTACCACCGCGAAATTGAACTGGCCGAGGCAAAAATTCTGAAAGCCCGGGAAAATATCGTCCAGAACGAAAAAGACCAGGTCATGGCCGCAGAACAGATAGCAAAACAAAAAGGAGTCCTGGCACAGGTAAAAAGACTTTTCCAGCAGCTTTGATTTTTTGCGTACTTTTGAAGCATGGAGACTTCGAAAAAAAATCCGGAAGGCGGCAAAAAGAACCTTACCCAAAGCGGGCGCAATCGCAGGGAAGACTTGTCCAGTTTCGTCTTTGGGAAAGTACCCCCACAGGCCATCCCACTGGAAGAAGCCGTGCTTGGCGCGCTTATGATTGACAAGGATGCCATTAGCATCGTGCTCGATATCCTGGAGCCAGAGAGTTTTTACCTCGATAGCCACCAGTTGATTTATAAGGCGATGAAACGGCTTTTTGAGCGTTCGTATCCGGTAGATTTGCTCACCGTCACCGAAGAGATTAAAAAAAGCGGCAACCTGGACGCTATCGGCGGGCCCTATTATCTGGTGGAACTCACTAATAAGGTCGCCTCCGCAGCCAACCTGGAATACCATGCCCGGATTGTTTCCCAAAAGTTTATCCAGCGTGAACTCATACGCGTTTCTACGGAAACCATCCGCAATGCCTATGAAGACACGACCGACGTCTTTGACCTCCTCGACGATGCCGAGCAAGGGCTTTTTTCCATAGCTGAAAAAAGTATGCGCCGGAGTTACGATACCATGGGCTCCCTTGCCGGCAAAGCACTAAAGCAAATCGAAGCACTGAAGGATAAAGAAGAAGGGCTTACAGGTATCCCAACCGGGTTTACCAGCCTCGACCGCCTTACTTCGGGCTGGCAGCCCTCCGACCTCATTATCGTTGCGGCACGACCAAGTATGGGAAAAACTGCATTCGTCCTTTCACTTGCCCGAAATACGG
>CAZGOT010000094.1:5694-10688 GCA_964527495.1 uncultured Haliscomenobacter sp. | reverse complement strand
CGTTTTGGTGAATTTCCCCAAGCCCTGTATCCCTAAAGGGAAAATGGCTGGCCACATTGGGGCATTGGCTACCCCAAGTAAGGCAATAAACGTGACAGAGGTGGTGCCATCAGTGAAATATGCGCCAAGGGTGAATAGACTTCCTAATATGGCAGAATATTTAAGACTGGCTTCCTGACTGATGTATTTGGGAATAGCGACAATGGCGAGGATATAGCCCAGGAGCATGGACAACAGCGTAAACGTTGTAAAGTATTTGGCCTTGTCCAGCGAAAACCCAAGATTTTTCCCGTAAGTGCTGATGATATCCCCTGCCATGACTTCTGCACCCACGTAAAGGAAAATACACAAGGCGCCGAGTAAGGCATAAGGAAATTGCAGTATGCTCGTCCGATCGGTGGCAACGCTGCTGTCCCCTTCGAGTTCATTCTCCATTTCCACATCAGGCAAAGAGGACTTTCGGATCAAAAAGGCGAGTAAGGCCAGGATAATGGCCATCACCGTATATGGCATTATTACCCGCGCTGCTAACTGGTCGAGCAATGCCGCTTTCTGCGCAGCGTCCACTGCGGCTGCGATTTCATCCTCCAGACCTGCTGCATTTTTGAGGACGATGGAACTTAGAATCAAAGGACTTAGTGCCCCGGCAATTTTGTTGCATATACCCATAATACTGATCCGCTGGGCAGCACTCTCAATGGGCCCAATGATACTGATATACGGATTGGAAGCAGTCTGGAGCAGTGCCAAACCTGCTCCCTGTACAAAAAGTCCAACAAGGAAAAGGGTGAAGTTTCTGTCATTGGCAGCTGGGATAAAAATAAGCGATCCAATAGCCATGATCAGCAGGCCAAGTCCCATCCCGTTTTTAAAACCTGTCCTTTCCAAAATGGCAGAAGCGGGGAGGGCCAGAAAAAAATAAGCCATGTAAAAGGCGAAGGTGACAAAGAATGCCTGAAAGTCCGTCTTGAGTTCACAAGCAATTTTTAAAAAGGGGATGAGTGTCCCGTTTAACCAGGTCACAAACCCAAAAACAAAGAATAAAGCTCCAATAATGGCAATCTGATTCCAGTACTGCGAAGATTTTCCGGTCATTTTACATGTTTTAGGTGATGAGGAAATATAGGTTTACCTCTGTCTAATGATTAAAAATCAAAACTAAATTTGCTTGAAAATATAGTCTTCATTGTAATTTATCTCGATTTTCGTTTACCTGGAAAGCAGCTCTAATATTCTTTCACGCCGATTCCGAAACGCCTCGATATGTAGGTCATAGCGGTCGAACAGATAAACTGTCTGCCGTGCGATTTCCTGGGCTTGCGCCGGGTTTTTTTCGTGTAACATATGGAGTAGCTCGTTATCGAAAATTCCATCCCGGGTGGCCTCCAGGCGAATCGAACTCAGGAACTTGTTTTTACCTGGATAAACTACCCAGGCATCTCCGCCAGGCAGTACGTTACCGCTTTCGGTAATGATGCCAGTCGTCTCGTCGAATGGGTTGTCGCTCCAGAAATTCAATCCCCAATGCAGGTACCCCGGGCTGTTGTACCGATAATTGAGCCAAAACAACACACGGGTCTTAAGGGCAGGAAGCTCCACAAATCGGTTGGCATATTCCCCCTGTGGTGCCAGACAGGTATAAAACCATACTTCATCCCCTTGTTTGCCACGTTCCTGGTAAAAATCATAGTCTTTATGGAAAAAATCTAGCTGCGGCACCCATACGTCTACCGTATTACCCAAATCTTTGGAATGACAGGCCTCGATAATCCGGATATCCGGTGCCAGAGATTTGACAAAAGCGGCGATGTCCATGTAGGATTGGATATTTTCTGTGATAGGCTCGTCGGCGATGTGCTGGAGATAATTGTCATACCAACCTTTTTCCTTCAGGTGGGCAACAAGCGCTGGAATGAACTGGGTATAAAAGTTTCGGGCCGCAGGGTCAGCTATGGGCTTTCGGTCAAAAACGACAGCTCCGTCCTTGAGTACCGGGAAATCTACTACAAAAGGGCTGGTCCAGTGGCTTTCCCTGCCTCCGATATGCCCGCCTTCGATAAGCCCAAGGACCTTTTCTTCTTCAAAAATTTGTACGCTTTTATCAAACCGGCTAAAGTCGAACCGGTACGTTCCGTTTTCTATGGCGTATTCAGCAAGCCGGAGCGGGGAAAGGAGGACGACATTCTGCCGGTATTCTGCCATCATTTTGGCAGTGGTGCGCAGCAATTCCCAATACCGCTCCGAATAGGGGGCCACTGGCTGGCCTCCATTGAGGTGCTTCAGGCTCTGGTCGCCCATGGTGAACCAGTTGGTAAACCAGAGTCGTGTGCCGGTGATGGTTACCGGATATACCCGAACGGTGAACGGGCGGGTAAGGACTACATTTTTTTTGCCATTCCGGGCTTCCACCTGAATTTCTGCAGGATAATCGCCCGGGGGCATGTCCTGCGGAATAGCCACGCTAATCCATACGGGTTGGGTCGTATGGGCGGGAATATCCATAGAAGCGGCATCCAGGATAGGATCTGGGTAATAACCGGAAGGCGGCATAAGCCGATCTCTGGAAGGGCTTGGTGTTGCTCTTCCGACCCGCACATATCCTACAAAACCTGTGCGCGTGCCCGCCTGTAACCGCTGTCCCTGCGCACCAAAACGCACTTTAACCTGCGTCCCGCTCAGGGGCTTATCCGCGCGGAGGACGAACTGGAAACTTGCATATTCTCCGCGTGCGACCGTGGCAACCGCCTCTGTTTCGGGAAAGTATGCAGCTTCCTTGAGGACTTTTTGGAGCGGGTCCACATACTGGAATAGGATCTGTTCTTGTGCAGTCATCCTGGCCGTGCACAGGGCACCGAACAATGCTAATGCGATATTTAAGACGTTACGCATATACGAGAGTTTTGAAGGTTACCTGAACAAAAATAAGTACATTTATCAGACTGCAATCTGCAAATTAAAATTGGGGATTAGTGCTCTGCTCCAAAAAAAACTTTAACATTGTATCCGGATTAAATTTTCTTCTGACTATGCACTACCGGATACAAAAGATACTTATTGCGTCTTCCTTTTCTTTTTTTGCTTGCTTATTTTTTGCTTTCACCTTACCTGCGCCATCGGTCAAAACGAATGTACTGGTTATCGGCGGTGGGACGGGCGGGGTAGCAGCGGGGCTGCAATCCGCCAGAATGGGCGTTCCTACCCTGATTGCCGAACCGACCTCCTGGCTCGGAGGTATGCTGACAGCCGCAGGGGTGAGTGCCACCGATGGTAACCACCGCATGCCTGCGGGCATTTGGGGCGAATTCCGGGAACGCATCCGCCAGCATTACGGCGGAGCTAAAGCTGTGGAAACCGGATGGGTAAGCAATACGCATTTTGAACCCCATATCGGGGCCCGCATTTTTCAGGAAATGGCGGAGAAAGAAAAGGCACTCACCGTTTGGTACCAAGCCGAATTGGTCGCTCTTCGCCGCTTGCCTAAGGGATGGTTGGCTATCCTGCAGTATCAGGGTAAACAAGTGCAGGTGCAGGCGGATGTCCTGATTGATGGAACCGATCTGGGCGATGTTGCGGCAATGGCAGGTGCAGCCTATGATCTTGGCATGGAAGACCGCAAAGTGACGGGGGAGGCTATGGCGCCGGAAAATGCGAACGATATTATCCAGGATCTCACTGTTGTTGCTATCCTGAAAGATTATGGACCTGGCAGCAACAAGACTATCCCCAAACCGCCTGGCTATGACCCCGAGGCATTCCGGTGTTCCTGCCGGGAGACCTGTGGGGGAGATTCTACCTTGCTGAAATGCGAGATGACCTTAACGTATGCTAAGCTTCCAGGGAATAAAGTTATGCTCAACTGGCCACACCTGGGCAATGATTTTTATACAAATGTCGTGGAGAAAAGTCCGGCAGATCGCAAGGTAGCCTTTGACTCGGCCAGGTGGCATACATTGTGCTATGTGTATTTCATTCAAACAGAGTTAGGTAGGCCTAACCTCGGTCTGGCCGACGACGAATTCCCTACACCCGACCTTCTTGCCTTTTATCCTTACCATCGCGAGGGAAGGCGGATAAAGGGCAAAGTGCGGGTAAATGTTGGACACCTCATGGACCCTTACACCGGTACAATGTTCCGCTCGGGGGCCATCGTGGGGGATTACCCGATTGACCACCACCATAAAAAAAATCCACAGGCACCGGAAATAGATTTTCCTAAAGTGCCCTCTTTTAACATTCCCCTTGGAGCATTGATCCCGGAACAGGTAGAGCGACTGCTCATGGCCGACAAAGCGATTTCCGTGAGTAATATCGTGAATGGCTCCAGCCGTCTGCAGCCGGTAGTGCTGCAAATTGGTCAGGCAGCTGGCGCGATGGCGGCCCTTGCTGTACAGAAAAAGGTTCGTCCGGATCAACTCTCCGTCAGAGAGGTCCAGCGTGTGTTACTTGCATCCGGCGCCTATCTGGTGCCATTTTTTGATGTAGAACCCAACGACCCGCACTTCCAGGCCATTCAAAAAATCGGGGCTACCGGAATACTCCAGGGTCGGGGGGAACCTTACCTCTGGGCCAACCGCACCTGGTTTGATCCGGATTCTACTTTGCGCCGGGAAGACTTACTCCGGGGTATCGGGCACTGGCCTAAACCGCTTACCTTACCAGGCACCGGCGAGTTGGTAACCATTGAAGCATTGATGCGTATGGCGGATGATATTGTCGGTAGCGCAGCCGGGACTTTATTGGAGCAAGCGTTATGCCGCTGGGCTTCCCTGGGGCTGAAAAATTTTGAAAAGGGACGACCGGTGACCAGAAGGGAAGCGGCTGTCTTACTCGATGCCTTCGCTGACCCTTTCCGGGGGCAGGATGTTTCCTGGTCCGGTGCCTGGCTAAAATAGACTATTTTGATTTTCCTATTTTGATACGCACAAGCATTCTATCCACACCTAACGCCTGAACCATGATTTTATCCGCTTTAGACCTCTCGATAATCGCTTTTT
>CAZGOT010000094.1:0-5684 GCA_964527495.1 uncultured Haliscomenobacter sp. | reverse complement strand
TCCTGACCCTTGTTTTTGGTTTTTGGATATCTAAGCGGGCATCCACTAATGTCCGTTCGTATTTTTTAGGAGGCAACAGCATCCCGTGGTACTATCTGGGCCTGTCCAATGCTTCTGGTATGTTTGACATTTCCGGGACGATGTGGACGGTCACCATTCTTTTCGTCTATGGCTTAAAAAGTGCCTGGATCCCCTGGCTCTGGCCGGTATGGAACCAGGTATTCGTATTTGTCTTTTTAGCGATCTGGTTGGGACGTTGAGGGGTCCTAACGGGTGCGCATGGGAGTATTTTTCGGTTTGGGGAGGGTAGAGGAGGAAAATTATCCCATATTATCGTGACGGTTTTTGCCAGAATAAGTGTGTTTGGGTTCATCGCCTACTTCTTTGAGGGGATAGGAAAATTTGCAGCGATATTTTTTCCGTGGGACCTGAGTTGGGCCATCGGACCAATAGCGGTGAGTTCAGCACAATCCTACGCTTTGTTACTCATCGGTATTACCACGCTCTATACCATCAAAGGGGGGATGTGGAGCGTGGTTGGAACGGAGGTATTGCAACTGGTCATCATGACGGTATCTTGTATCGTGATTGGGGTAATTGCCTGGCAGCAAGTACAGCCCGGACAAATTGATGCCATAGTACCGGAAGGATGGCGGGACTTGTTTTTTGGCTGGGAGCTCAATTTGGATTGGTCGGGTAAGCTGGATAGTGTCAACAGCAAAATTGCATCGGACGGGTTTGAATTGTTTGGGTTTTTGGTGATGATGATGATTTTCAAAGGGATTTTTGCCAGTATGGCGGGGCCGGTACCCAGCTATGACATGCAGCGGGTACTTTCCACCCGCACCTCTGCTGAAGCGGCCAAGATGAGCGCACTCACCATCCTGGTGCTTTATTTTCCAAGATATTTAATGGTCGCAGGTCTGGGCCTCCTTGCTCTGGCTTACCTGGTGCCAGAACTATCTGCTATGGGCAGTGCGATTGATTTTGAGACGGTTCTGCCGCTTGCTATCGAGCGTTTTGTGCCGGTTGGTTTCAAAGGGTTATTGCTTGCCGGTCTTTTGGCGGCATTTATGGGTACGTTTGCTGCATTTATCAATGCTGCACCGGCCTATTTGGTCAATGATTTATACCGCAAATATATCCGGCCTGATGCTCCTGAAAAAACGTATGTCCGCTACAGCTACTGGTCAAGTATCGTGCTGGTGGTTATAGGCTTGGTGTTCGGGTTTTTCGCCACTTCGCTAAACACCCTTACTCTTTGGATTACCTCCGCCCTCTATGGTGGCTATACAGCTTCCAACGTCCTAAAGTGGCTCTGGTGGAGGTTTAACGGGTTTGGCTATTTTGGTGGAATGCTGGCGGGACTACTTGCTGCTACGATTGTGCCTATGATTTTTCCTGGTACCATTTCCATTTACCTTTTTCCCCTTATCCTGCTTATTGCTTTTGCCGGCTGTATGCTTGGCGTTTTGCTTAGTCCTCCGGACAATGAAGAGGTACTCAAAAATTTTTATCGCCAAACCCGCCCCTGGGGGTTTTGGAAACCGATCCGGGAAAAGGTCATGGCAGAAGATCCAAATTTTGTACCCAACAAGGATTTTGGCAGGGATATGTTTAATGTAATCGTAGGGATTGCCTGGCAAATGTCCCAGGTGGTTTTACCTATGTATTTGCTATTGCGCGACGTTACTGGGCTCACCATCTCTTTCCTGGTATTTTTAGTAAGCAGCCTGCTGTTGAAGCGGTTTTGGTACGATCATATCAAACAGATTAAAGATTAGTCAGGGGAGGAGATATGAAAAAAAAAGCACTAGTGCTGACCTCGGGGGCATTCCAGACTTTGAATGGAAAAACCGCGCATGGGCTCGTACGCGGCACGGATCGCTTTGAGATTTGCGGGGTTGTTGATGGTCCGGAGCTTGCCGGTCAGGATGCAGGGACGATACTGGACGGGCAATTTCGCGGCATCCCGGTATATGCGGAGCTAAAAGATGCCCTGAATTGTTCCGACGGGATAGTGTACCTGATTATAGGAGTAGCCACAGAAGGGGGAATCCTTCCTGAGGGTATGAAGGGGACGATCCGGGAGGCAATCCTTGCCGGCCTGAGTATCGTAAATGGGCTCCATGATTATCTGAGCGATCAGAAGGAACTTTCCGCGTTGGCGGTGGCAAATGGGGTTGAACTAATGGATATCCGCAAGCCTAAACAGCGCAAAGACCTGTACTTCTGGACAGGGGAGATTTATGCTGTTGATTGTCCGATTGTGGCGGTACTGGGGATGGACTGTGGCATGGGCAAACGCACCACCGCCAAGCTACTTGCCGAGGCTTGCCGGGAGGCTGGATTTAAAGCAGAAATGATTTATACCGGACAGACCGGATGGCTGCAGGGGGGGGAATATGGGTTTATTTTTGACTCAACGCTGAATGATTTTGTCTCAGGAGAATTAGAACACGCGATTGTTTCCTGTTGGAGAGACCTCCATCCCGAGGTACTCTTTCTCGAGGGTCAGTCCGCGCTGCGGAACCCCAGTGGGCCCTGTGGCGCCGAGCTGCTGCTGTCGGGTAACGCCCGCAAGGTAGTCCTTGTGCACGCCCCCAAAAGGCAGTATTTCGATGAGATACCTTCCTGGGGCGCAATACCTGCCCCGGAGACGGAAATCGCCCTCATCCACATGTATGGCTCGGAAGTAATTGCCCTTGCACTGAATACCGCCGGTTGCACCCGGGAAGAAGCCTTTGAACTCCGATCTACCTATCAAAAACGGCTGGGGATACCCGTTTTACTGCCGCTGGAGGAAGGGGTTCAACAGATAGTATCTTTACTTGGGCTGGAATAATGGGATTATTGCAAACGTTTCTTGCGAGGTTTTGTATACTTGTCTGCTCCATCGGTTAGCCATTCGAGCGAAAAACGCGCATAAGTATTTTTCCGATGGTCGTCCCTTTCAAAAAACAGACCTATATCCCCGTTCGGCAGGATGGTCAGATCGGAATAAGCCGATTTGCCTGCATAGATTTCTTTGCCGGCTGTCCAGGTCGCCCCTTCGTCATAACTGACCCTCACCGTGAGCCTGACCCGCTCTTTTTCACTTTTGGCATTGGAAAACAGGAGGCGGTTCTTTTCAAAACCATCGCTGACGGCAGTATAGCGCAGCAGACTAGCATTACAACCCGGGTCAATTAGTTGGGGATATGGGTTTGATTCCCAGGTTTTACCCTCGTCCTTTGAGGTATGGACATATCGCATACCTTTGCCATTCACCCTGCTGTTTATCATCCAGGTTCCGTCTTCCAGCTCTACAATTTTAGACTCATCAAATGGTGTGATTGGGGTTTCCTTGACAAACCAGGTTTTTCCATGATCATCGCTACCAAAGATAAACCCGCCCTTCTCGATATTCACGATACAATGCAGCAGTTTTCCGGATTTCGTCTGAATGCCCCTGCCGGATGCGATAAACATAAAATTCCCCTTCCACTCGGGTTTTGAAATTTGCGCCGTAATATCTTCTGGCGTACTCCATGTTTTGCCATTATCTTTACTTCTTACCACATGGTAATAATAGACATCTTTTTCCTTGTCCAAATCCATAAAGTTGTAAAACAGGAAGATCTCTCCGGTGATTGCATCAACGAGCATAGAGGGATCTGAAGCGGACTGGCCTAATGGAAAATCTGCCACCCGTTCTACATCAGACCATGTCTTACCTTTGTTGCTGCTCCTGCGCACCACAATATTAATATCTCTGCTATATTTCAAGTCCCGGCAGGATGGAACCCTTTCGTCAATAGCGGCAATCAAATCTCCGTTTGGAGCAGTAATGATCGCTGGAATGCGGTAACAAGCCACGCTGTCTTCCATTCCGGTATAAAACAAGTCGGTAACATCAAGTAACCCTGAAGGCAAGGTAGCCTGGGGATTTGATTGTCCACGCAGACCCGCAGATAGAAGTAAGGAGAGGATTAATACTGTGTATTTCATTTTTTGTGTTTTGAATGGTAAAATCTGAGTAAAGGCGCTCAAAAAAAACTATAGGGTTGTGTGAAAAGTATTACGCCGCCTTGGGCGGCGAAAGGAAATTTTGAACGGACACCGTTTTATCTCATTTTGCGAAGCAAAATGAGATAAAACGGTGTCCGTTCAAAATAAAATTTGGCGGCGTAAGCTGCCAAATGAAAAGCCGGGGCCTTTTTACACAACTCTTCTGAAAAAATTTTATTCTGCCGCTACAGGCGGCAGAACACTTTCCTGCACAAAATACCAACAAACTGCTGATATTGCCAGGGTCAAGGCGGAGATGTAAAAAATAATCTCTTTGCTTGGGGCCTGGCTCACTAAAATCCCGATGCCCAGGCTGCAAACCAATTGGGGGAGAACAACGGAAAGGTTGAATAGCCCCATATATTGCCCCATCCTGGATTGGTCCACTTTTTGCGACATAATGGCAAAGGGCAGGCTCACCGTCGCCGCCCAGCCAATCCCCAAAAGGGCCATAAGGCTGTAAATACCTATTTCAGATTTTCCGACCACCAGAAAAGCGCCATAACCAAGGGCCATGGAAGCAATACAGGCGACATGGATTTTTACCCGTCCATACTTGCGGGTTAATGGTTCCAGGACCAGGGCGGGGAGGATGGCGGCTACTGCGTTGAATATCAGGAAAGCGACGGAAACGACTTTTCCCATTGCAGCATCGTCGAGCCCCGGCAAGGTGTCTTTAACATAGGCATACATATAGACAAACATCGTTTGAATTCCAATCCAGGTAAAGGAATGGGCTGCCAATACTTTCTGGAATCCAATAAGGGAATGGCTACCCGTTTCCTGCTTTCTGAGCGTATTAATGATGGCAAAAAAGGTAAAGCCCAGACAAAAATATTCGATGAGGTTTCCGGGGACCGACCATCCGGTGCTCCTGGATACCATACCGTACAGCGCATAGAGTAAAAACCCCAGCAAGGGATAAATATCCTTCAGGAAAGCTTTTAGTTCAAATCCATCCTTTGTTTCAGCCTGAGCAGAACCCGTACCTGGAAGTTCCCTGGGCTCTTCGATGAAAAAGGGTGGAATCAGAGAGAGCAGCAGTACCAACCCGGCACCAAAATAGATTAGGGTATAATTACCCCAAATTGCCCCTACAGCGTAGGCCGCAACCCCAAATGTCCCCGAAATGGTCTGCATCCAGGTGTACCCTTTGGTGCGCTGTTCACCTTCTGGCGTTACATCTGCTATGATGGATCGGGTTGGGTTAAAACTCACATTAATGGCCAGATCGAGGGATAGCGCCACGGTAATGGCTACTCCCAAAATCCCCGCCGTGCCCAGGGTATTGCTGATGACGTCAATATTTGGTAGCGCAAGTAGCATTAGCGCAGCCAGAAAGCCGCCGATCAGGATGAAAGGACGCCGTCGCCCTCCCCAGAACCATACCTTATCGCTAATCAACCCCACGATTACCTGTCCGAAAATGCCAGCGAGCGGCCCGGCAGCCCAAACCAGCCCCACCTCCTCGATTTTAAGATTATAGCGCGTACTCAAAATCCAGCTCAGTGCGCTGATCTGTACGGAAAGCGCGAAGCCCATTGCCGTGGAAGGCAGGCCCAGGATAGCGTAAAAGGAAGTGGTCAGTCGTTTCTGAATGTAGAGCATATAAAGGTGTGTTTTAGGGGACAGGA
>CAZGOT010000093.1:0-10822 GCA_964527495.1 uncultured Haliscomenobacter sp. | reverse complement strand
AATGTCAGAAATCGCAAACCGGCGGGAGTTTAATCATGTTGAGCTACTAAATGGTGCTACTGAAGGCATGTTAGACTTAACTCCCGCAGATACTAGTGTAGGCAAAATAGACCCCATAGACATTGAATTTGGGTCGGATTCATTAGGATTCAACCCCGTAACAGATGCAAGTGCTGAAGATTTAATGAATGCCGTTCTTGCTAAAAACACTGTCCTTGCCAAAGAAGCCAGCTTATTTGACCCAACAAATGGCAGTTTAGGTAAAGAGACTGACAAATAGCTAATATAGCTTTTTTCAGCGCTTCGATATACACAAAACCTTTCAACTACCGAGCCCAGGCAGGCTCAATTACAGGTCTTATGCGGTCCCTTCAGGGTTCGTTTTTTTTAACCCTGTATTGGAAGGCTAAAATTCTGTCCCATTTTCGAAAAATAATAAAACCCAACCATCTGGACTTCAGATGGTTGGGTTTTATTTTTGTAGACCCACAAGGATTCGAACCTTGACAAACGGAACCAAAATCCGGTGTGCTACCGTTACACAATGGGTCTGACCCTGCCTCTTTAAAAAGGTGGCACAAAAATAAAGCGCTTAATCTTATCGCGCAATACCTTTTGAAAAAAAATCTCGGTTATTTTTCCATTTAGACATTTTGCAGAAAAAAACCTCCAGAGCGAAGAATGAACTATTCCTGTCTGTGCCTTGTATTGAGAATTAATTGTTATTTTAGTCCCCTTTAATGGTCATCTTGAGACCGGACCGTATATAACCATGTTTTTTCACGTTCATTATGCTTTTTTATGATCGCACCAAAATTTCTTTCCCACTCCAATAGCTTCCATACGGAGCTCCGGCAGCGGATCAACGCGTATTTCGCTGAAGTGGGCTCCGCCAAAACCGGCAACTACAAATTATTTGCCAAGGCAATTATCCTGGTAATCAGTTTCGCACTGACATATGCACACCTGGTCTTTTTTACACCTCCCTACTGGATCGCTCTCCTGGAATGCATTGTCCTGGGTGGGCTTACTGCTGCAATTGGTTTCAATGTCATGCACGATGGGGCACATGGTAGTTTCAGCCAGAAGAAGTGGTTAAACGAGCTTGCCGGACTTTCCCTGAATTTCCTGGGCGCCAACCTGTTTATGTGGAAAACAAAGCACAATGTCGTCCATCATACCTTTACGAATATTGACGGGGTGGACGATGATATTGATGCCCGTCCTTTCCTGCGCCTGTGCGAAACACAGAAACACTACAAAATCCATCGGTTCCAGCATCTATACTTCTGGGCAGCATACTCTCTTTTGTACTTGTACTGGATTTTCTTTACCGACTATGAGAAGTACTTTACCCGGCGGGTAGGAAATATGCCTCTTAAGGAAATGAGCATGAAGGAGCATTTCGTTTTTTGGGGGTTCAAAATTTTTCATCTGGGGTTATTTATTGTATTGCCTATTTATATGGTAGGATTTATGCCCTGGTTGGTGGGCTTTGTCCTGTACGGAATGGTAACAGGATTTGTCCTGAGCATGGTCTTTCAGCTGGCACATACGGTCGAAGACACCCATTTCCCGGTGGCCGTTCAGCCCGAAAACCATATTGAAGCAGATTGGGCGATCCATCAGCTTCAGACGACCGCTAATTTTGCAACCAAAAACAGAGTTATAACCTGGTTGCTCGGTGGATTGAATTTCCAGATCGAACACCACCTTTTTCCTACAATCTCGCATATCCACTATCCGGAAATCAGCAAAATTATCAAAGCTTTGTGCGAGGAATACGGGATCCGCTATATTGAGTATCCCAGAACGCGTATGGCGGTGGCTTCCCATATCGCCCACCTGCACCACATGGGCAGGCGCTAAAAAATAAGAGGCAGTGTCATTGCAGGGGCAGTACTTTATCCCCTGCAATGACATATACTCTGTCTTTTTCCTTTGGCCGGATTTCTCCAAGACCTGTAAAAACGCCAAAGGCAGGCAGTAGGCCCTGCTGGGTACCGAAATAAAAGCAGGGGAGCTTTAAATATTGTTTGCCAGGCCCCTTCAGCCGAATGCCCGGGTGAATATGTCCTCCTATATTATATTGTTGCGTGTTAATGCGCTGGAGGGGTTCATGAGAAAAAATAAACGGCTCAACTTCCAGTACTTCGGGGTGAAGATGTATGTTGGCACGTTGGAAGTAATCCACAGGAAGAATATCGTGATTACCCTGTACGAGATCAAAACGCGTTTCGGGAAAGCGGGCGAGTAAGGCCTCGAAGGCTTCCCACTCCGGATTATATACGCTGTGAAATAAATCTCCCAAAAAAAGAACACGGCGGGGCATAAATTCAATCAAGAGAAAAATAAGTCTGTCGAGATTGGCGGATGCTGCTGCATCGGGTACTGCGGAACCATTTTTTCGGAAATGCGACACCTTGCCCAGATGGAGGTCTGCCAGTAGCAAGATGCTTGTTTCTTCCCAAAATGCCGCTGCCAAAGGGTGTAACAGGAGGTTTTGTCCTTGTAATACCGCCCTTTGGATGTTGTTCTGAAAATCGCTCATAACCTGTATTGCGGGTTAAAAGATCGGTGGGTTAATCCGCACTTATTTTTCAAGCTGTAATTGCATTTTGCGTATCCTGTCCTCGAGTTTTTCCGAACTGAGCCGCTCCCGGAGTCGGTCAACGATTATCGGAAAGGAAAATGGCGTGGCTTTACCGGGGCGGGTCAAAATAATCTTTTGCCTGCTAATCCGCTCAAGGGCAGCACGCATCCGTCCTTCTTCGAGCTGAAAGGTACGCACTTCTTCGTAAGCCTGGAGGAAGAGTAGGTTATCCGGTTCGTATTCTTGGAAGACACCAAAAAATAATTGGGAAGATGCCTGCAAGTGGCGTTCTTTCTTGTATTTGCCAGGAAAACCCTTAAAAACAAGCCCTGCAATGCCTGCAATATCGCGAAAACGGCGTTTCGACAATTCTGTTGCCTGCAGGCTGGCCTCGATATCCTCTCCGAGGTGAAGCGTAGAAAATAATCCGCTGCTCAGAGCTTCAACCACAGGGATTTCCGTATCAGAAAGGAGTTCGAAGCCATAGTCGTTCATGGCGATGGAGAAGGAGATAGGCCGTAGCCGGGAAATCCGGTATGCTAATAAGGCACTTATCCCTTCATGCACAAAGCGGCCTTCAAAGGGATATACAAGGAGATGAAACCCTTCCCGGCTTTGGAAATACTCCAGGAGCAACTCCCCGCTGCCGGGTATGCGCGACCTGGACCGCTGCACTTTGAAAAGTGGCTGCAGACTGTGCAATTCCTCATCGGAAATGGCCTCCCGGGCAGCCTCATCCATTTTTCTTCTCAAATATTCGCTGAGTTGGGAGGAAAGCGGCATCCTCCCCCCCAGCCAGGAGGGCACTTTGCCGTTTTTCTGGTTGCTCCGCCGGACCTGCACAGTCATATCTTTTATGCGGACAAACTCGAGGCTCCTGCCTCCAAACCAGAAAATGTCGCCGGGTTCCAGCATGCCTGCGAATCGCTCTTCGATAGTACCCAGCATCCCGCCTCCCAGATATTTTACCATCAGCCCGATATCGCTCACGATGGTTCCAATCTGTAGCCTGTGTCGCATAGCTACCTGCCTGCTCTCTACATAATAACGCCCTTCGGTTACCTGTACTTTTTTAAAGGATTCATACGCATTTAGGGAATGCCCACCCTGGGTGATAAAATCCAGGGCCCAGGCCCATTCGGCTTCGGTTATGGAGGCATAAGAATAAGCGCCCTTTACCTCCCTGAAAATCTCGTTTGCCTTAAATCCTTCGGATATGGCCAGCGTGACGAGGTATTGGATGAGTACATCGAAAGAGCGCAGATAGGGCAGGCGTGCTTCCATAGCACCATTGCGGATAGCTTCGCGAAGTGCTGCGCCCTCGATTAGCTCAAGGCTATGGGTGGGCACATAATACATGCGGCTTATTCCACCCGGGCAATGGCCGCTCCGCCCCGCCCGTTGCAGGCATCGGCCTACCCCTTTGGGGCTACCAATCTGGATGACGGTTTCTACCGGGCGGAAGTCCACTCCAAGATCGAGGCTGGAGGTACAAACTACGGCTTTCAAGACCCCTTCGTGCAGGGCATTTTCCACCCAATCGCGTACTTCCCGGCTTAGGGAGCCATGGTGCATGGCAATGGCACCCGCCAGGTCGGGCACTGCTTCAAGGAGTGCGCGATACCAGATTTCGCACTGGGAGCGGGTATTGGTGAAAATCAGCGTGGCACGGCTTTGTTCGATTATTGGCAGAATTTGGGGCAGCATCCGCATGCCAAGGTGGCCTGACCAGGGATAGGTTTCTATAGTTTCAGGAAGCAAGGAAACGAGTTCGACTTGTTTGTTAGAAGGGGCTTTTACCAGTGCGTAGCCTTTTTGCAGGGATGATTCACCCAAAAGGATATCAGCAGCTTCTTCCAGATTTGCCAGCGTTGCGGAAATCCCCCAGATTTTAAGGTCGGGAAGGAACCCTTTGAGACGCGATAGGGCAAGCTCCATCTGCACACCCCGTTTGGAACCTACCAATTCGTGCCACTCATCACAGATAACTGCTTTTAGATGCCGAAAATATTCGGGATATCCTTTGGATGCCAGTAGTAAATGTAGGCTCTCCGGGGTGGTAATCAACAGCCCCGGGGCATTTTTTTTTTGGCGCATACGCTCACTAGCGCCCGTATCGCCTGTACGTATCGCGGCTTCCCAGGAAAGCCCTAACCCTTGCATGGCTTCTTGTGCAGCAGATTGAATTTCCCGGGCAAGAGCACGGATGGGGGTGACCCAAATAGCCTGGAGCCCGGTTGTCGCTTCTTTATTGCCCAGTGCCTCCAACAAAACCGGGACCAGCAAGGCATATGTTTTGCCACTGCCAGTTGGTGCATTCAGCATACCGTGCCGCCCATCGAGGTAATGGACCCATGTTTGGCGCTGGAAATCAAAGGGCTTCCAGGATTTACGCTCAAACCAGGCTTCTGCATGCTGTATTAATTCATCCCTGTTTTTCATGCTCTGTCAACATCCGCGGAGGGAAAAGGTTGCTGTTGGATTTTCAGGCAGCATATGAGCTGGGGCAAATATTATATTCCGAACTTTCGTATTATAGGAGCGTTTTTGTATTAGTTTTGTCCGAATTAAAAAATTTTCTCATTACCTAAAAAGCCACTATTTTGGTGGGGGCGATAGCTGACATTGTACGGGGTTTCAGGCCGAAGGCGGTATTTTTGCCAATGGTGCTGCAATTTTAGTACGGTTTGTGCGTCCCTTTGGCGCTTTCCACCTGTTTAGTCGCATAAAACCCAAAGATCATGAGCGCAAACCGTCCATGGACCGCCATCTACCCGGAAGGAACACCTGCTGAAATCAATCCTGATGTTTATCCGTCCCTGGTGGATATGTATGAAGAAGTATTCCGGAAGTATCAGTCCCGACCTGCCTTCTCCTACATGGGCAAGTCTACTACTTATGGCCAGTTAGACCAGATGACGCGGCAGCTCGCTGCGTATTTTACCTCAATCGGTCTGGAAACGGGTGATCGTATTGCTCTGATGATGCCCAACATGGTGCAGTATCCCATCGCATTGTTTGGCGCCCTTCGCGCAGGTTTGGTCGTCGTCAATACCAACCCCCTCTATACCCCCCGGGAGATGCACCATCAATTCAAGGATTCAGGGGCCAAGGCGATTATTATTGCCGAAAATTTTGCCCAGAACCTTCAAAAAATCATCGGCGAAACGGATATCCGTCACGTAATCCTCACCAGCGCAGGGGAGATGCTCGGCTTCCCAAAGGGGAATATCGTAAATTACGTAGTGCGCAACGTGAAAAAAATGGTACCCCCGTATCAGCTTTCCAATACGATTACTTTCTCCAAGGCACTAAGTGCGGGTAAAAACCTGCCCTTTAGCCCCCGGAAAACGGGTTCGGAAGATGTAGTGCTCCTGCAATATACAGGGGGTACCACAGGATTGTCTAAAGGCGCAATGCTTACCAACCGCAACCTGATTGCCAATGTGCTACAGTTTAATGCTATGGGTGGCAAAATGCTCGACGAAGTCGAAGCGCCCGCGGTCCTCTGTGCTCTGCCTTTATACCACATTTTCGCCTTCACGGTCAATGCCCTTTGCTTTATGTATCGCGGGGGATTGAATATTCTGATTATCAATGGAAGAGATATTGACTCTATCGTCAAAACGCTGAAAAAAACGCCAGTCAATATCATCACGGGCGTCAATACCCTCTTCAATGCCATGCTCAACCATCCCGGGTTCTCCAGTCTGGACTTCAGCGGGCTCAAAATCACTGGCGGTGGTGGAACGGCAGTTCAGGTTGCTGTTGCAGAACGGTGGAAAGCGGTTACGGGATGTGATCTTTCGGAAGGCTTCGGCATGACCGAGACTTCTGCTGTTTCGACTATTAACCCTCTGGATGGAAAAGGCCGCCTGGGGACTATTGGAATCCCTATCCCTTCTACGGAAATCCGTATTGTGGATGATGCCGGGAATATCCTTCCGCCAGGAGAGACCGGGGAAATTCAGGTCAAAGGGCCACAGGTTATGAAAGGATACTACCAAAACCCGGAAGCCACAGCAAGCACCCTCAAAGATGGTTGGCTGAGCACAGGGGATATCGGATTGATGGAACCCGACGGGTTTTTCCGTATCGTGGACAGGAAAAAAGATATGATTCTCGTTTCGGGCTTCAATGTCTTTCCCAATGAAATAGAAGGGGTGCTGGCGATGCACGATAAAGTCATGGAGGCAGCTGCAGTATCCGTTCCCGATGCGAAATCCGGTGAGGCCGTAAAAGTATATGTGGTGAAAAAAGACCCTTCTCTCACAGAAGAGGAGCTTATCGCCTTTTGCAGAGAAAATCTTACCGGCTATAAAGTGCCGAAAATTGTGGAGTTTATAGACCAACTGCCTAAAACGAATGTTGGGAAAATCCTCCGTCGGGTGCTAAAGGATGATGCTTCGGCTAAAGTCCAGGCGTAGGGGTTGTGTAAAAAGGCCGAAGGCCGTCATTTGGCGGCTGATGCCGCCAAATGTTATTTTGAATGGACACCTTTTTATCTCATTTTGCTTTGCAAAATGAGATAAAAAGGTGTCCATTCAAAATTTCCTGAGGTTGTGTAAAAAGCCCAAGGCTTTTCATTTGGCGGCGCAAGCCGCCAAATGTTTTCTTTCGCCGCCGAAGGCGGCGGAAGACTTTTTACACAACCTCATACTTTTTACACAACCTCGTTTTAATCAAAACCAATGGCACAAATAACCCACCAACCAAAGATAATCTGGAGCCCGGAAGAGACCCATCCGGAAGAGACGCGTATTGCCCATTACCGCCGCTGGCTTGAGGAGCGCCACGGTATTACTTTCGAAAATTATCACGCCTTATGGGCATGGTCGGTGGAGGATCCCGCCAGGTTCTGGGAGGGGATCTGGGATTATTTTGACATCAAGGCCCATACGCCATATTATGCCGTACTGGAAGGAGAGGGGATCCATGGGGTGCGGTGGTTTCCGGGTAGTACCTTGAACTATGCGGAGCACATCTTTCGCGCAGCTTCCCCCTCCCAGCCTGCCATATTGTTTCAAAACGAGGCTATGTCAGCACCTATGCTGATAACCTGGGAGGAGCTCGCGGCTAAAACGGCTGCATTTGCTGCCTGGCTTCGTGCACAGGGCGTCGGTAAAGGCGACCGGGTAGTAGCCTGGTTACCGGCCATTCCGGAAGCGACCATAGCTTTTCTGGCGACATGCAGTATTGGGGCTGTCTGGTCGTCGTGCTCACCAGATTTCGGTGTGGAAAGTGTCCTGGACCGATTCCGGCAGATAGCACCAAAAGTTTTAGTGGCTACAGATTGCTATAGCTACGGAGGAAAATCTTATTCCAAAAATTCGGATATAGACAATCTGGTCACAGGTTTGTCCTCGCTGGAACATCTGGTACTCATCCCCTCTGCTGATCCCATCAACATGCCGATGGACTTATCTGTTCCTGTAACAAAATGGGAAACAGCCATATCTGATACAGAAGCTCCTCTGGAGTTCACTGCCGTACCTTTCGACCATCCTATTTGGATCCTGTATTCTTCCGGCACTACCGGACTGCCCAAAGCTATTGCACATGGCCACGGTGGGATATTGCTGGAGCACTATAAGTATCTAGCTTTTCACAATGATGTAAGGCCAGGAGAGCGATTTTTCTGGTTTACGACCACTGGTTGGATGATGTGGAACTTCCTGCAGTCTTCTCTTCTTCATGGGGCGACGATGGTGCTCTATGACGGTAGCCCTGGATGGCCGGATCTGGGTATCCTCTGGAAACTGGCGGACGATGCAGGTATCCATCATTTTGGTACGAGCGCCCCATTCCTGATCGCTTGTCAGAAAGCAGGTATGGAGCCACAAAAGCGTTACAATCTTAAATCGCTCCGCTCTATTAGCTCCACCGGGGCCCCATTGCCCCCGGAATCTTTTTTATATGTGGGGGAGCAGATAAAATCAGGGGTCTGGCTTTGTTCGATGAGCGGTGGTACAGATGTATGCACTGCTTTTGTAGGCGGATGTCCGGAATTACCTGTGTACGAAGGGGAAATCCAATGCCGTGCCCTTGGATGTGCTTTGTATGCATTTGATGATCAGGGAAATCCCATTGCAGATCAGGTTGGGGAGATGGTCATTGCCCAACCGATGCCTTCTATGCCGGTATTTTTTTGGAACGATCCGGAGGGTAAAAAGTATTTCGAAAGCTATTTCGATTGGTTTCCAGGGGTTTGGCGCCATGGTGACTGGGTTAAAATAACGCCAAGGGAGACCCTGGTCATTCTTGGCCGCTCGGATGCGACCCTCAACCGACTGGGAGTCCGAATTGGAACGGCGGAAATATATAATGCTTTAGACCAGGTTCCAGAGGTGCAGGACAGCCTCATTGTAGGTGTTGAACTACCTGGTGGACAATACTATATGCCGCTATATATCGTTCTGGCCAAAGGGGAGACGCTCAACGACCAGCTCCGGCAGAAAATTGTCCGCCATCTGCGCAAAAGCTGTTCTCCCCGCCATGTTCCAGACGAAATACTCCAGGTTCCGGAAATTCCCTACACGCTCAGCGGCAAGAAAATGGAACTTCCGGTAAAGAAAATCCTCATGGGGATCCCACCTGAAAGGGCTGCAAATGCAGGGGCCATGCGCAACCCCGGTGCTTTAGCTTTTTTTGTTGGAATCCGAAAAGACTTTTAAAACTGTCTCTTGTGGGAAAGGGAAATGTACCCTGGATTAAGGAGAATGTATATCTTTACCTTGTACTTCGCACCAGAAGATTTTGAGTATTTTATCCTGCCAGTCTTGAAAATTTGCACAAAACTTATTGGTGCGGAGTATAAAAGCAGCCCCGGTTTAATTGCTTTATATAACAACAAAAATCATGCATCCGCTTATGAAGAAGTTAATGGTATTATTTGGAGTCCTGTTTGGTGCAGGAATGCTCCATGCCCAGATCCTGGAGGAGGCACAGCCCGAAAGCGTTCAGATGAGCAGTGAAAGGCTGCAGCGCATTGACCGCGTCATTCAGGAATATGTAGATAGCAATTTTATTCCTGGAGGGGCGGCCCTGGTGGCGCGCAATGGCAAAATTGCCTACTTCAAATCTTTTGGCTATGCCGATGTAGAAAGCAAAAAACTGCTGAAGCGGGATGCCATTTTCCGGATTGCCTCTCAAACCAAGGCAATCACCAGCGTTGCGGTGATGATGTTGTTTGAAGAAGGGCGCTTCCTGCTCGATGATCCAATTTCCAAATACCTGCCAGCATTCAAAAATCCCAAGGTAATTGACAAATATAATGCTTCAGATACTTCCTTTACCACCGTACCTGCAACCCGGGAGATTACCATCCGGGATTTGCTTACGCACACTTCTGGATTAGGCTACGCAGGGATAGGCACAGCAGAGGCAAAAGCTATCTATGCGAAATACCAGATTCCATCAGGTATCGCTACACCCAATGAGCGACTTGCCGATGTAATGGGACGCCTGGGACCACTTCCTTTGTTTCACCAACCCGGCGAACGGTGGACGTATGGCTTGAATACGGATGTGTTGGGTCATCTTGTCGAAGTAGTTTCAGGTATGACCCTGGATGCGTTTTTCCAAAAGCGCATTTTTGGACCGCTTGGCATGAAGGATACCTGGTTTTATCTACCTGCTACCCATCAGGATCGTCTTGCACGCCTGTATACCGAGAATTTGGCGCGTAAGTCCATTCCTTTTCCCAATCTGAACAATTTAAACCCAGACTTTCCCAAGCTCGACGGAAGGTTTCATTCTGGTGGGGCTGGCCTGTCTTCTACTTTATATGATTATGCGATTTTTCTGCAAATGCTTCTCCAGGGTGGTACGTATAACGGGCAGCGATTGCTCAGCCCTGCTTCTGTCCGCATGATGACGAGCAACCAAATTAATGACCTGAATATTGGCGGTGGACGGAAATTTGGCCTGGGTTTTGGTCTTTCCAATGAAGCCGATGCCGCGAAAATACCCATTTCCGTTGGTGCATTTGACTGGGGAGGCGCTTTCGCCACAACCTACTGGGTAGATCCTAAAGAAGGGATCGTAGCCCTGTTTTTTACCCAGAAGTATCCCCATTCCCACGGCGAGCTGGCCACCAAATTCAGGGTCCTGACGTACCAGGCGATTACTGCTCTCCACGCAGGTGCTGAAGATTAAGGGCTTAGGGTTTGTGTAAAGGCCTGGCGACGGCCTTGGCGGCTGACGCCGCCAAATAATATTTTGAACGAA
>CAZGOT010000092.1:0-10846 GCA_964527495.1 uncultured Haliscomenobacter sp. | reverse complement strand
AAAACGCGTCCGGGACGATTGGCACCTCGCTTATAATCCCATGAACATATTTCAACTTTGATACCGGAACTTTCCCGGTCTTGCTCTTTCTCCTCTTATCTCCCTTTCACGATACAAATATGCACCCTCTTTCTCCTGAATGCAAAGACAAAAAACAGGTATTGTGAAAAAAATAATATTCTAAAAAAGCTATTTTCCTGTAGATGATTTATACTGGCAAATAAACCTGTGCTATTTGTTTTGACAGATATAGCGGAATGCACAGGTGTTTTTAGATGGAATTTATCCCTATAAATGTATGAAATTCAGTAAAATAGGGCTTTGAGAAAAGATTTTCAGCTTCTGTGTTGAACCCGCTTTGTCTAGGATAAATATTATAGACAGGAACCAAGAGAAATTTTTGGGGCAGGAGAATTTTTGTAAATACAGGAAATGTGAAAATTATCTTAAAAAAATACGAGGAAGGATAAAAAATAATTATTTTAAATGGGGTTGTGTAAACTTTCTGAGGTTGTGTAAAAAGTATTCCGCCACCTTCGGCGGCGAACGAAAGTTTTGAACGCACACTTTGTTCATTGATTTTGCGAAGCAAAATCAATGAACAAAGTGTGCGTTCAAAATATTATTTGGCGGCGCAAGCCGCCAAAAGAAAAGCCAGGGGCTTTTTCTACAATCCCTGTACTCCAAAAAAAAATATTCTTTGACGGCGCAAGCCGTCAAAGAATATTTATTACACAAAAGCCGCGTACTGTAGGCTTTTTAATAGTGATTAGCCGATTGTTTCGGTAGAATCTGCGGAGGCGGAATCCTCGACAGGGGGTTTGGGGGCGACATCTGCATGTTGTTGTGTCTCCTCTCCGGCACCTTCCGGACGATCGGGTGCGGGATGGTGCTCACTGGTGCTCGCTGCAGTAGTTTTAGGTTGGACAGCTTCTTCTATGGTATCCTTGATTTCATTGAAGGTTTCCTCCACTCTATCCCCAACGACCTCAGCGACGGCTTTTACGGTATCTACTACATCTTCGAGGGATTCGCCTAAGGTTTCGGAGATGGCATCAAAAATACTTTCCAGAGGCTTTTCTTTTTCGGTGGCTACTCCCTGTTTTTCAGGTTCGGGCACTCTGGCTTCTGCAGCAGCTTTGATTTCGGAAGCTATTTTTTGTTCAGCTAATTTTTTAGCCTCTTCCAGTTTTTCTTTTTCTTCTTTTTTGGCATCCTTAGTCCGCTGTACCTCCATACGTTTTTCCAGGTCGGCCCTGGTTTCTAGCATTTCGTTGAGTTTATCCTTTTTCGAGCGGATGCGCTCTTCGATCATGAGAACCTTTGCCTGTCGGATTTGAGCTTCCAATTGGCCACCGGTGGTTTCGACTTTATGTTTTTGAAAGTCGAGGTCTTCCTCATCGCGTTGGATAGAGCGTTCCATTTTATCAATAGCGGAAACGAGGCCTTCATAGCGGCGCTTCAACCGGTCAGCAGGGGAGCGGTCATCGGCAGGGGCATTTCCGAAGCGGCGTTCTTTGACGGATTTGAAGAGGGCATCGAGGGCATCCCAGACTTTATTGCGATGCTCTTTGGTAAAGCGGGTGTTGCGGAACTTTTCCTGAAGGGATTTGAGCTCATCGAACAAAGATTGGAGCCTTGTCCCATTTTCTATTTTCTTTTCGATATCGCTGAAAAATTGCTGGAAGCGCTCGAAGTTTTCTTTAGAGAGTTGCTCGAACTCCTGGTCAAGTTTATTGCGCAGGGATTTGAGCTCGCCGAAGAGGTCATTGGTTTTGTCACGCAGCAGGTCAGCATGTTCACGGAAAAGGTTTTTGTCCCTGACTTGCACCTGGACTTTGTCCCAGAAAGATTTCAACTCATCCCAGACTCCGGTATCGAAGCGGGTGAGGTTATTGATTTTTTCTTTGATTTCGGCGAGCTCAGAGAGGTAAGCCTCATGCAGTTTAGAAGAAAGGACGACGAAATGCCATTCAGTCTGAGCACGCGAAATAATATCTTCCCGTTCAGGTTTGACATTTGGTGGAAGAATGCTTTCGCTCAGCGTGAGCTCGCGCTCTTCTGCGGTAAACCCTTCAGGGAATTCAACGGCCTGGCCATCCCTCCATTGGTTAAGCAGGGCATTACTGAAAGCTTCTGTCGCAATTTCTTCCGGGAAGATATAGCTTTTGACAAGGTTATCCTGCGGAAGCAATTCGAGTGCGATGAGCACGCGGGCATTCTGGTCGTTGGTCCCCCAAAGTACGAGCTTGTTTTTCATAAAGTTGGTCTGCTTTCGTTACTATTCCGTTTCTGATCGTTCCAGTCTTCGTTAAGTAGAAAGGGCATACCGCCCTGCAGGCTTTTTACCGGATTACAAGGGGCAAAAGTACATAAAAACCTGTTAATGAGCGAAGATTTTTCGAAAGTCAATTGCTGGTTTTTGAAAAAAGCATTTACACCAGTCCATTTTGGACCAGGTGCCATGCGATTTGTACAGCGTTGGTTGCTGCGCCTTTACGCAGGTTATCTGCCACAATCCATAAGTTTAAGCCATTTTCAACGGATTCATCGCGGCGAATACGGCCTACAAAAACCTCGTCGCGGTCTTTACTGAATAATGGCATCGGGTAAACATGTGCATGGGGATCATCCTGAAGCTGCACCCCGGGAGTGTTTCGCAGGATTTCTTTTGCCTCGTTAATATCAAGCGGCAGCTCAAACTCTACATTGACACTTTCAGAATGTCCGCCCACTACGGGTACCCGAACGGCGGTTGCCGTTATCCGAAGGTTCTGGTCACCGAGGATTTTCCGGGTCTCGTGGACGAGCTTCATTTCTTCTTTGGTATAATCGTTGTCCAGAAAAACGTCACATTGCGGAAGGCAATTTTCGGAAATCTGATAATGATACGCCATCTCTTCGGGTTTAGGATGAAACCCTTTGCGTTCAAGCTGATATTGCTTGACGGCTTTCATACCTGTACCTGTGATGGATTGATAAGTCGAAACGACAATCCGCTTCATATTAAAACGGCTGTGCAAAGGCGCCAGCGCCATTACCATCTGTATCGTTGAACAGTTGGGGTTGGCGATAATCTTGTCCTGTGCGGTCAATATACCTGCATTGATTTCCGGTACGATTAGCGGGATTTCTGCTTGCATGCGCCATGCAGAGGAATTATCTATTACCGTAGTGCCCACTGCGGCAAATTTTGGTGCCCATTCCAGGGAAGTGGATCCTCCCGCAGAAAAGAGTGCAATGTCCGGACGGAGCGCTATAGCTTCTTCCATACCGATAATCTGATAGTTCTTCCCTGCGAATACCACTTCTTTCCCTACCGACCGTTCAGATGCTACGGGAATGAGGTCGCTGACGGGAAAATTCCGCTCTTCCAGTACACGGCACATAATACCGCCGACCAAACCGGTCGCCCCAACTACTGCTACTTTCATAATTCCTGGTTTCTTTCTTGCTTTCTGCTTTTATCTCCTGTATTGAATATTCTTTTCCATAATAACGTCCACAAATATAGTTAATGCTGCCTGCCAGTTGGTAAAATGATGCTTTCTCTATGTTTCACCAGCTGTCTGGGCCGGAATTTAGGCTATTTTGCGTTCCGAATGTGCAATTTAGGCAAGAAAGATATATTTTTTCTTGCATGGGCGAAAAGACTTTCTCCGGGGCTACCTGCTTTTGACAACACTGAACCGGATTTTTGTTCGCTTTCCTTTGTTCCTATGCCTCTTGCAGTATAAAACACAGTGTAGATTAGTATTCCAAACAGACGGACTTCTGATTCTTATTAGCCGTTTTCGTGGGGCGTTTCTGCTCCGATACCGGCCAGTGGCCTGATATAAGATAGCTGAAGGAACCCCAGGGCCCCCCAAGTTGCACGAAAATTCAAAAATCAGTGCAAAGGGCAAAGCGGTTTTAGTTTGTCAAGCGCTCTTTTGGGGTATTTTGCCTCAAAATTAACTCCATGTTCCTACTGACCTGCGCTTTAGTTAGTCTAATATCCTGTGTATTGCCCCGCCTTCATTTTGTCCCACTCAACACTCCCTTACCGGGGGAATTGCTGGTAACCGAAATCATGGCTGACCCGAGTCCGGGTGCCGGATATTGGCCAGAATGTGAGTATATAGAAGTGTATAATCCTACTCAGCGGTTATTGACTTTGGCTAACATCCGGTTTAAAGCGGGTAGCCGCACTGTTGTGCTGCCGGATGCCCAGTTGTCGCCGGGAGAATTCCTGCTATTGTGCCCAAAGGGGCAGTCCGCTGGATTTGGCAGCTCGGTAAAGGCATTGGAATTGAGTTCTTTTCCGGTTTTGGCCAATACGGGTTCAGAACTGTCGTTGAGCAATGCCCAGGGTCAGTTGCTGGACTACCTGATATATGCCGATTCCTGGTATCGCGATGGAAAGAAGAAAAATGGGGGTTGGTCGCTGGAACGCATCCGTAATGACCATCCGGCATCCTGTTCTTCCAACTGGCAGGCCTCCCGGGCACCGGGTGGGGGAACGCCTGGCAGGCAGAATGCGGTGACTAGGTCGGATGTGGATACAATAGGGCCGGCTCTCCTACAAGCCATTCCTCTAAGCCCCCAGGTGCTTCGGGTCACTTTCGATGAAGTGCTGGGGCATGTGCTTCCGGCTATGTTTGAGCTTCGCCCTTTTTTGCCGATTACCTCGGTACAGAGGACAGTGGAGGGGACAGATGCGCTAATCGCTCTGGGTCGCCCAATGCAGGAAGGCGTATGGTACACTCTTGCCGTATCGGCTGCGGTGGCCGACTGTGTTGGCAATCCTTCCGGCAGGCTTCAGGAGGCAAACACCGGTGTCCCTGCGCTTCCCGGACCGGGGGAGGTTGTGGTAAATGAAATCCTTTTCGAGGCCGCCACAGGAGGGGAAGATTTTATTGAGGTAGTGAATAATTCAGAAAAAATTATCAGTCTGGAGGGGCTAATCCTCCGGAATGGCTATAAAACAGGAGGGGTGCGCGAGACCCGAATTGGGTTACCCTGGTTGCTACTGCCTGGTGCATATCTGGCTTTTACCCCTTATCCCGCAGAGTTAAGGCAGCGTTATATGCCGCCGGATACTGCCCGGATCATTTTTGCCCCCTTACCTACCCTGGAGGCACCACAAGGCAATATCACCCTGATCCTGCAGGGGGTGGTGCTCGATTCGGTGAACTATTCAGCTGACTGGCACCATCCCTTGCTCAAGGATAGTCGTGGGATATCGTTGGAGCGGATTTCTGTTATTGCCCCGAATACCGCCTCAGGTTGGCATTCGTCGGCAAAAGGGGCAACGCCAGGGTATCGCAACAGCCAGTATTTTCCAGGTGCTGGTTCAAAAAGCCCACAGCCCACTTTGTTCTTTCATTTGGAAAGCCCTGTTTTTTCTCCTGACGGGGATGGGTATCAGGACGAGGCAAAACTGATTTACCGGCCACCTTTACCCGGGTATCTGGCCACCATCAAAATTTTTGATGCCAACGGCCAGTACATAGCAGAAATTGCAAATAATGCCCCGCTTTCTGCTGAGGGGGAATTCCGGTGGGATGGTAGCAGGTTGGGCAATGCAGGTCCCCGTGTGGGTTTATATGTGATATGGATAGAATGCACCCATCCTGAAGGGTTCCGCTTCACTCAAAAAATGACCTGTGCACTGGCTGGAAGCCGTTGAGCGTGCTTCAGGGATTTTATGCCAAAAAAAGTACTTTTTTATCCGTCTTTACCTTAGTGAAAGCGCATGACAGGGCTTTGTGGTGGCAAAAAGGTGGAAGGCGAAAATGTCCCTTTTGGGCAACAATCAGGGTACCCCGAGTACCTTTAATACCCTATCGAGCACTTCTTCGGTATGTCCTGCCTGGAGAACGACGCGGGAAACAGGAGGGTCGGATGGAGTGGGGTAGGAGAAGGAGGAAATTTCGATTCCGGCAGCTTGGAGGGCTTGGGCTTTGAGTGGATCCTGTACACGGAAAACAGGAAACCCGGGCATAAAGTGTAACGCATGGTCAGGTGGGAGGTGTTCAATAAAATAATGCAGCAACTCCCTTAGCCGTGCTCGTTGGGCTTCGTATAATGTTCCTGCAGTCAGAAGCGCATAAATATAGGCAGGTGGAGGAGGGGAGGCACCACCAAAAAAAGGGGCATTTTTCATCTTGGCGATCCAGTCTTCCGAACCAAAAACAATACCTGCGGGAATACTCGCTGCTTTGCCCAGGGAGCTGATTACCAAGGGCTCTATCCCCGGTATGGCTGCAATGGCAGGAAAAACACCCTCTCCCTTTTTTCCCATCAGGTAAAACCCATGTGAATCATCCACGACCAGGATAACTCGTCTGCGAATCTGGACCGAGGATAAAAAAGAAAAATCGAACGTTCTGACGCCTATGGGGTCAACAGAATTTGCGAGCAGGGCGACAGGTGGGCCAGGGGATGCGCACAATTCCGCCATAGCAGTAGCCCATTGCCCAAAGTGGGTAGTCTCCGGGCCTTTATCCTGCCAAAGTGCAGGGTGGACCCCTGGTGCAAGGTATAGGCCTGCTTCCCAGGAGAGGACTTTGAGCAATATTTGTCCTGCCAGGGTGCCCGAAGAAAAAAGTAGGGCGGATGCTGCTCCAGTCACTCCGGCGAGAAAATCTTCGGCTTCTGCATAAATTTTTGGTGCGGCATTGGATAGGCGGGAGCCACCATAGTGTACGCCCCACTGCTGCATCCCTTTCAGCAGATGCTCCCTGAATTCGGGAAGGAAAGGAATGCCGAGATACGCTGTGCCTGAAAAGGAAAGTTGGCGCGAGGGGACGTGAAAAAGATTCTCAGGCATCATCAAATACTTTGGCGTGTACCTAGCTCATAATATCAAAAACCAGCGATGCTCCCGTACCGGGTCGGTCTGGAAAAAATACCTGGCCTTTGTGGAGGCATACCCCTGTGGCGATATCTTCTTTCAGGAGGAGTGGGCCATCCATATCTACATAATCGAGCAGGGGAAGGAGGTGGGCAATCGCGGAAATACCGACTGTTGATTCCGTCATACAACCGACCATTACCTTCATGTCCAAATCTCGAGCCTGGTGAATCATTCTGCGGGCAGGAGTAAGGCCCCCGCATTTCATGAGCTTGATGTTGATACCGTGAAAAAGCCCCTTGCAGGAAGCTACATCGGCCTCTCTTTGGCAACTTTCATCAGCAATGACAGGCAGGGGGCAGGCTTCAAACAAGCGGCGCTGGCCTTCTATATCCCCGGGTTTTAAAGGTTGCTCGATAAATTCAACGCCAAGGTCAATAAGTTCCGGAGCATATTCCAGGGTCTGCTCGGCAGTCCAGGCAGTATTGGCATCTATACGGAAAGAGGCTTGGGTATAGTTGCGCAGTGCCCGCAGGATTTCCATGTCTTGATCGGTACCGAGTTTGATCTTGTACACCGGCCAGGGCATTTCCTCTATTTTGGCGATCATTTCTTCGATGGGGCCAATGCCGATAGTGTAATTGGTCAAGGGAAGATGTTCGATACTGAGCCCCCAGAGTTGGTAGAGGGGCAATCCCTGTTTATGGCCGAAGAGGTCATGGGCGGCAACATCGAGGGCACACTGTTCGAAGGGGTGGTCCTTCAAAAAAGGGTTGAGGGCTTCCCAGTATTGTTCAGGGGTTTCCAGAGGTGTCTGCTCAATTTCCCGCCTCAGCCTTTCCAGGGTCACGACCATCTGGCCTACGCTGAGGCCGTAGTATTTTGTTGCAGTAGCCTCCCCAAGCCCCTGCATCTCGCCGTCGCGAAGTGCCACGATGACGGTAGGCTGCTCGTCCCTTGAGCCATGTGCGATCCGGAATGTATGCCGGAGCTGAAGATCGTGGGTATGAATAAACAAGTCCATTTGATGGGATGCTTTTGTTGATTCCTTTCCTGAATTTTTCCAGGTTAGTTTGAGCTTAATTTACCACGATAATCCGGTTATTATCGCGGTTGACCTCCAGACGGGTAATGGTATTGAGCTGGTATCCGGAGAAATCAGCTATGGGCACCCATTCTTTATCTTTGGCAGCTTTAAATTTATATAAGCGGCTTCCGGAAGCCATGATCAGGGTTCCGTCGGAGAGTGCCACAAAGTCCTGGCTACCTGGCAAGGGGGCAATTAAGGGTTTTGCCTGGCGTGGATTATTGTTGTTTGAGGCTGCAGAATAGCCGATTTCCAGGCTCATGAGCATATCACCGCTTTCTCCATTTTTCTGAAGGAAGACTAACTGGGCCGGATAAGAGATAAACCGAAAACAGCGGCCTATATTGGAAGCTACGGTGACGGGAAGGCTTGTTGAACCCATATTGAGCTGCCCAATAGCGAGGGTGTTCACCCCCTGGGGGCCGCCGTTGAGGTGCAAAGCAACCTGTCCACCGGGTCCGAATTCGTAGTATCCGACATTGATGAGGTCTTTATATACGGGGAATACCCTGGAGGCATACTGGACCTGTGTGGGGTCGGTGGGCATTTTCCATAGCCTTAGCAGGGTATCTCTGTTTACAAATTCCATTCGAATGGTATAATACGCATCTCTGGCATAATCAAAGGGGGCTGTTTTGGGGGAATATTCGCCTTCCGCCGTTTTGGTCAGATAGGTCATAGAAGAATCCCGCAGGTTAATGCGCACGATGTCTGGCTCCGATTCGTTGGGTTGACGGGAGGCAAAAAGGAATTCATCCGCAGCGATAAAGAAAGGGTGGTTGTTGTACCCGCTCGCATTGAAATACGTCATAAAGCGCGGACGACTAAACGAAAAGGTGCTGTCGCCCTTTCTGGCCATATCAAAAACGTACAGGTTAGAGGTAGGCGCCTGGGCCTGGAACTGGAGGGTGAAGGCGCAAATAGCGATAAAAGTCCCGATTGCTCTCATGTGGCATTGTTAGTTTTGCGCTAAATTAATCCTTTCTGCGTAAATCTTTGCTTTAGATACGCTGCAGGAGGATTTCAAATCGTAAAAAAAGCAAAAAATTGTCTGTCTGAATTATGATTATCCTCCTGAATCTATTAGGTTTGTACAACCAAGTAAAAAAGCCCGCAGGCTTCTTAAAATCAAATTTATGCGTTTTTTGAGCAACAGCTTTTATTTTTTTAGCTATTACTTTTACGGATCGCCGTAAGGGACTGTGCAGTTTTGTTGCTCAAACGTTTGACGATAAAATAAAAAGTCCCGCTCGCGGGGCTTTTTTTTTTACCCCATACCAAGAGGTTTTGTACAAATTTTCAATGCAGGTCAGATAAAATGTATAAAACCTATTGGTGCGAAGCATAATAATATGTGTCGGCTTGTTTAGGATTATAAAACACAGAGAGTATGTACAACTCATTGCCTGATGGGGAGGGTGTTGAAGCTGCAACCGGCAGCATAGAACCGCTGCGGGTATGCATCCAGGGGTTCCCCGGGGCATTTCATGATATTGCAGCCCGTTGCTGTTTTAAGGATAGGAACGTCGAGGTGGTCCCGGCGCTGACCTTTCCGGAACTTGGGCAGCGGCTAGCCCAAAAAAACGGGGTGGACGTTGCCCTGATGGCGATTGAAAATACCCTTGCGGGCAGTCTTATGGCGAATTACAAACTGCTGCATCAGTTGCCGGTAAAAATAATTGGCGAAGTGTACCTCCGGATCCGGCAAAACCTCATGGCCTTGCCAGGGCAAAGCATGGAGGACCTTCGGGAGGTGCATTCTCACCCTATTGCCATTGATCAATGCCGGGAGTTTTTCCAGCAATATCCACATATCCGGCTGGTAGAGACCGAAGATACGGCACTGGCAGCTAAAAACCTGCAGACAAATCAGCTTTGGGGAATCGGGGCAATTGCAAGTGCCCTTGCCGCATCCATGTATGGTATGGAAATTCTGGCGCCGGGTATTGAGACCAATAAACTCAACTTCACCCGTTTTCTCGTCCTGGCCCACGAGGAGGATGCCCGTCCGGTGCATGGTGCCGACAAAGTTTCTGTCCATTTTGCCACCGACCATACGGTTGGGAGTTTGTACAAAGTTCTGGCCGTTCTGGCAGCATATGATGTAAACCTGACTAAAATCCAGTCGGCACCTATTATTGGGAGGCCCTGGGAATACATGTTCTATGTAGATTTTGTTGCCGATGGAAAAGTGGGGCATCAACAGGCTGTTGAGGCTATTAAGCCACTAACCCGGGAGCTTCGGGTTATGGGGGCTTACAAACAAGGGGAATTATACGAAGATTGAAATCTGAACAAATGGAACCAATCATTGCACCGGCCTCCCGCCTGGGATTTGTGGAGGAATATTACTTTTCCCGGAAACTTCGGGAAATTGCCTTGATGCGGGCGGAGGGAAAGGAAGTGCTCAACCTGGGAATAGGCAGCCCTGACCTCCCGCCTTCGGAGGCAGTTATTGAAGAGCTTGCCAAGCACGCACGCCGGCCGGATGTCCATGCTTATCAAAGTTATAATGGGATCCCGGAGCTTCGAAAAGCGCTGGCTGCCTGGTACGCTGAATATTTTGGGGTACAACTCGACCCTGAAGGGGAAGTTCTTCCGCTGATTGGTTCCAAGGAAGGCATCCTGCATATCTCTATGAGTTATCTGGAATCCGGTGATGAAGTCCTGGTCCCCAATCCGGGATACCCCGCTTATCGTGCGGTTGCCCACCTCACTGGAGCCCAAATCCGGGAATATGCTCTGGAGGAAAGCCGCCACTGGGCTACGGATCTGGATGCACTTGCCCGGGAAGACCTCCAAAAGGTCAAGCTCATGTGGCTTAATTACCCAAATATGCCAACAGGAGCGCCTGCTGATCCCGGTTTTTTCTGTGATCTGGTGGAATTTGCGCGTGCCCACCGCATCCTGCTGGTCAATGA
>CAZGOT010000091.1:0-10946 GCA_964527495.1 uncultured Haliscomenobacter sp. | reverse complement strand
GCTGGCTCCTGCTACTGTCCTTGGCGAAAACCTGATCCGCCCCCTGCTCAAGAACCCCACCGACCAGCAAATGCTGGGCATCATGCGCGGCGGGGTGGTTGCAGTAGCCATTTGTTCTGCTGCCTTGGCGACCATGCAAAGCAATATATATGAACTCGTGGGGCAATCCTCCGCCCTCAGCCTTGTCTGTCTTTTTGTTCCTATGACTGCAGGGCTTTACTGGAAACGGGCATCCAATATTGGTGCCGTATTGTCTATTTTCCTCGGCCTTGTGGCGTGGATATTGACAGAATGGTTCATTCCCGTCAAAATACCCAGTCTGATGTACGGATTCGGTTGTAGTATCGCCGGAATGTTACTAGGAAGCTGGATGTTCCCCGACAACAGCTACCGGCGTTTTCAATTGGAAAACATCTTTCTCCACCAACAAGGAAAATCTGCCCTCGATGTGGATGAAGCGGAAGCTTCTGCCAGACTGAATTTGGAAAAGGGCAAGGATATTTGACTTGTTGGGGATAGAACCCACACAATTTTCCAATCCTGTAGTATGCCTGTGGGAATAAGTGCAATCTCATTCAAACAAAACACCCTGGGTATTATCGGGCAATAGCCGGAATGTTGTTCTGTGAAAAGGCGACGGCCCATGTACTGCAATCGCTTGTCGATGTGCCTCGGTAGGATAACCTTTATTTTTGTCCCATCCATACTGAGGATATTCCTGCGCAATCCGAAGCATCCAGGCATCCCGTTCTGTCTTGGCCAAAATAGAAGCTGCTGCAATAGACGAGAATCGGCCATCCCCTTTTACCATGCAATGATAAGGCAGTTGTGCGTACGGCTGAAAACGGTTGCCATCAATGAGCAGTACCTCCGGCGAAGGGTTCAATGCCGCAATGGCCCGGTGCATGGCAAGAAAAGAAGCGTTCAGGATATTAATGGCATCTATTTCTTCCACTTCTGCACTTGCCACCGCCCATGCCAGCGCATTTTCGCGTACGATCACTGCTGCTTCCGTGCGCTGAGGCCCACTCAATTTTTTTGAATCTTGTAACAACGCATGGCCAAAATCTTCCGGAAGGATTACCGCTGCCGCAAATACTGGCCCCGCCAGACATCCTCTCCCTGCCTCATCGCATCCTGCTTCCCTCTTTCCTGGAATATAAAAAGCCTGAAGCATACGCGTTTTTCTTTCAAAAGTAATAGCCAAATAGACTTTTTATATGTACTTTTCCGCAAAATAATTCGCTGTGCAAAAAACGATAACTTTCCGAATCACCCTGCAAGGTATCCAGCCGGCAATCTGGCGGACTTTTAAAGTTACCGAAGGAGAAGATTTCTTTTCCTTCCATCAAATTATCCAGGTGGTAATGGGATGGGATAACGCCCACCTCTTCGAGTTTCACTATGAGAAGCGCCGCATAGGCCTCGTTCCCGATGAAGACGAGCTCTGGGATATTGACGAAGATGTCGAGGACAGCGAATCTATTGCGCTCGAAGAACTTGGACTCAAGGTTGGGGATAAGCTGGGGTATATCTACGATTTCGGGGATAATTGGGAACACCAGCTCGAAGTGTTGGAAATCCGCGAGGAATCCCTGGAATCGCCCATCTGCCTCGACGGTGCCCGGAGTTGCCCTCCTGAAGACTGTGGCGGTGTGCCCGGATATTTGTCCGTGCTGAAAATTATCAAAAACCCCAAAGCTCCAGAATACAGCGAAATGGTGGAGTGGATCGGCGATGATTTTGACACGGAACTTTTTAACCTGGAAGAAACCAATGAGTTGCTGCAGGACTTCGACGAGTGGCGCAATTCCATGGATTCAGAGGACTTCGAGGGTTTCTAATAATACTTCAAGTTCTTCAAATGACTTGAACCCTGTTTTTTCCTCTTCTCCGCCTTGCAGACAAATACCCGCCAGGCGCAACTCTTTTACCATCTCCTGCAATTCTGTAGGGTGAAGGACAATAGAGGGCAAAACCGGGTAACGGGAACAAAAATCTTTAAGCCAGTGAAAGGGAAAAGGCTTGTCGCTCCGGATATCCGCCCAGCTGATGCCGTTTCTTGAAAAATTTAGTACAAAGAAAGATGCGTGGGGACCCCACTGGTCCATCATTGCCTCTATTGCCCGCCAGTCTGTCCCGATGTCGGCCACTATTTCCACAAATACAGGTATTCGCACGGGCAAAACAGACAGGCTATCAGGATCTGTGAAGATGTGTACCATGATGGCGTCGAGCTCCAGTGCCGCGCAAACTGCTGCAATATCCTCCTGGTTGCCAATACCAAACACGCCAGTAATTGCAGGACCTTCCACCCATTCCCGGATAGCCGCAGCTTTTTGCGGAGAAATATAATTCGGGCGGGAAGGATCAAAACTAAACCCTAACCAGTCTACCTCCCAGGAAGCAAAAAAACGGGCATCCGTTAAATTTGCGACCTCTTGTGCCATTATTCTTAAATTGCGCATGCCCTGAAGAAAATTTGTTTTGCAAAAATAACAAATGGATGCCGGAACACAGCTATTATGAACGCGTTTATGAAGTAGTGCGACAAATACCGCGTGGCCGTGTAAGCACTTATGGAGCTATTGCTGATTTTCTCGCCCTGGGCTCCGCCAGAATGGTCGGTTGGGCACTCCGACATGCTGTACCCCTTGAAGATATACCTGCCCACCGCGTCGTAAACCGAAAAGGGGAACTTAGCGGAAGGAACCATTTCGAACACCCAGGGCTGATGCAGGCCTTGCTAGAACAGGAGGGCGTACCCATCCAGGAAAATACGGTGTGCGGATTTCAACAGGTGTTCTGGCATCCCGCAGCCGGGTATCTGCATATTTCTTAACTCTTAACACTATAGCTTATGCGTAATGTATTTTTGATTTTTAGCCTGCTATTTTTTTATACTGCCATCCAGGCCCAATCCTCCGGGGTATTGGGCGTTTGGAAAACTATTGACGATGAAACCGGAGAGGCAAAATCCCATGTCGAACTCTACCAAAAAGGGGGTAAAGTATATGGAAAAATCGTCCAGTTATTGCGCAAACCCGCAGATACCCTTTGTGAAAAATGCAAGGGCGACAAACAAAACAAACCCCTGGTCGGAATGGTCATTGTTGAAAATCTCACCAATGATGGAACAGGGTGGAAAGGGGGCAATATCATGGACCCCGAAACCGGAAGCATCTACGGTTGCAGTATCTGGCTGGAAGATGGCAACCTACGCGTAAGAGGAAAACACTGGACTGGCCTATACCGCACCCAGACCTGGTACCGCGTGCGATAACCCCACCTTTGGAGGTGCATCCCCGCTTTTTTCGACTAAAGACTTGTTGCAACGGGTTTAGCAAAGGCTAAAAAGTATGCTTTTCGCTGCCCTACCCGTAGCAACAAGTCTAATAAAATCAAAAAAATATTTGGAAAAGTGTTAAATTTTTTGGGTAAATACAATAAATCAAGTTCCGTGGAAGTTTATCAATTGTAAATATTCAGGCAATAAGCGGCGGTTTTGCATCCGGAAACGGTATCAAAAACCAAATTTCCGAACCTCCCCGCTTCCTGAATATTGCATATCGTTAACCCACTAAAATTTATCCAATGAATCAAACCTGTACTCCCGATTTGTTCGTCAAGTTGCTCTATGGGGAAACTACTGCTGAAGAGGCTGTTGAAGCACGGGAAATCATTGAAGATGATTTGCTTATGCGGGAAGAATTCGAAGGCCTGCGAAAGGCGTACCGCATGCTTCCCAAGGTAAAATTCAATGCCTCTCCGGAAGCCCTAGAAGCAATCCTGGAATACAGCAGACAAACAGCTGGCAGCAGGTCCTTCTGAATTTTACCCCTGGCAATACGCTTCAAACAATCTACATCGAGATACTACCCTGCCGGAATGGCGTTGATCCTATGATTGCGTTAATCACGTAGGGAATACCACGATCCATGCTCTCCCTGGCTCTTTTAAGAGCCGCCACAAAATCGCCGGTGCTTTCAACCCGCTCCCCGGCAGCACCAAAAGCACTGGCGATTTTGTGATAATCAGACTTCGGCAGCACCGTAGCTGTGGCCCTGCCCAGCATCGGCACCTGATCCCGGGCAATTTGTTCCCAGGAACCATTATTACCGATAACCGCACAGACCTTGAGCCCCATTTTCGTGAAGGTGTCGAATTCCATTAAGCTATAGGCAGCACTGCCATCACCAAATATTATCCAGATATAATCCCCGGGATATTGCAGTGCAGCCCCCAAGGCAAACCCTCCACCAACCCCCAAGGTACCAAAAGCACCAGGGTCAAGCCATCCCAAGGGTTTTCTGGGCTTTAGGGTGTAAGCCGCAGTAGCGGCAAAATCACCTCCATCTGCAATAAGCACAGAGTTTTCAGGCAAAACCTGATCCCAAGCCCTGAAAAGGGCAACGGGATTAACTCCAGCTACCTGCTGTGCAGCGGTTTCATCAATACTTTTTTCCCGCTGCTCTTCCCTTTCCTGAAGTGTTTTTTTCCAATTCTCCCAGCCAGGCAAGCTACCTTTTTCAGCAGCCAGTGAAATCAGCCACTGTGCTGGATCGTACAACACACTTACCTGCGCCTTGAGATTTTTATTCAACTCCTGCCTGCTCCGGTTAACTGCAATTTTTACAGCATTTCGATTCAGGTGAAGGCCATAATCCAGACGAAAATCCACCGGCACCCCCATCAGCAATACTACATCGGCTTCCCGCAGCGCCTGCTTTCGGTTATGGCGGCACTGCAACGGATGCTCTCGCCCTAACAGACCCCTCGCCATACCACTCAGGTACACCGGAATGCCAAGTTGCCCTACGGCCGCCGCCAATTGTTTTGCACTTTGTGGAGACAGCAGCGCCCCACTGCTCAGAATCATGACCGGTTTTGCACATTTTTGCAAAATCGCCCGTGCCCTGCGAAGGCTATCTGCTGAAACAACAACCTGCCCGCGTACAAGTATCTGTGCAGGAGCAGGCGACTCCGCCCCGCTGAATAAGCGGTTGACGTGCCGGTTTATGTACCACTGGGTTGCCTTTTCCACCAGACTTTTTCCGCTACCACTACTCTTTTGCCCATACATTTCCCGCACTATTGGCTCGTCGTACAACAAATCTACCGGCATTTCCAAAAAAACGGGCCCTGGAACCCCACTCTGTGCAATAATTAGGGCACGGCGCAGCAATGGGGCCATGTCTTTCAAACGAGTAACCCGGGCAGCAAATTTGACGTGTGGTCGAACCAGCGCCATCTGGTCAATATCCTGTAGGGCACCCCTGCCCCGAAGCAGCGTCGCAGTAGCACCACCCATCAGCAGCAGCGGAGTCTGCGCCATTTGCGCATTCTTCAGCGGGGTGATTGCATTGGTGACCCCCGGTCCGGCAGTCACCGCAGCAATGCCGGGAATACCTGTCAGGCGTGCACTGGCATCAGCACCAAATACCGCTGAAGCCTCATCCCGTACATCTACGATCCGAATACCCTGCTTTTCGGCTTCAACATAAATGGGGGAAATATGCCCCCCACATAACGTATATAAATGCCCTACCCCGAATTCTTTTAGTACTCCCGCAATAATCTGTCCTCCGTTCACAAGCCCTGACTTTAATATTGACCAATTGGAAAAACCAAACTATACCCCTGCTTCCCCTAAACAAAAGGCCGTTTCCGCCTTCAACCAAAGCAGTACCATCACTCCTCCCATTCTGTTTTTTTGGATTCCAGGATTTGGTCTGGTGAAATACTCTCTTTCGCTAATGTCCTGATGATGTCGTAGGTAGTTACGATACCCACCAAATCTCCGTCTTTCACAACCGGAATGGCATGAAAGCGATTGACCATAAAAATCTCCAGTGCAACGTTGATACGGTCTTCAGGATCTAGCTTCGCTATTCCCTTTGTCATAATGTCTTCGGCATTATAAGCCCTCAAACGTGCGAAATTCACAAAACGATCTTCGTCGTTGGGGCTGAAGCCACGCAGAAAATGTAGAAAATCCGATTTGCTGATAATGCCCACAAGTTCCTTGAAACGCACTACCGGCAAATGATGAATGTTGTTTTCGTCAAAAATTTCTTTGACGACAGTGAGCTTATCTGTCGGAGTCACCGTAATCAGATCTTTGCTCATGATAGTTTTGACTGGTGCGAGGACGTTCATATATTATGGCGTTTTTAGGTTGTACAAGATACTCAAAAAATTCAGCTTTTACTAAACATAAGAGGCTATTATGACGATATACGCACGGCTAATTTCCTTCGTCCCTGCCTACCGAAATAGTTATACCCGTAAATTCGCCGTTTCCCTATTAACGTACAGTGACTTTTATCATTGTGGGCTATGAACTTTATCGGCAAATAGTGTCGGGCAAGAATCCTGCAAGATGTATTTCTGTTCCTGTTAATCTCCGCAACCAGGCTATGGACAACAGCCCAGATGCGCGTAAACAAAGCACAGAACTTCCTGTTCCTTTTCGTAAATATATATCATGACAGAACTAAAAGGTAAAACGGCCTTCATAACTGGCGGCAGTAAAGGCATTGGATACGGAATCGCAGCGGCCTTGGTACAGAAAGGCATGCACGTAGCCATCAGCAGCAGATCAGCGGAAGCGGCAAAGGCAGCAGCAGCACAATTGAACGGGCTGGGCAGTGGGACCGCCATTGGTTTTGGTGCAGACGTACGTAGCTTTGAAGAACAAAATCACTGCATTCAAGAAATTCTCCGGATCTGGGGAAGGCTGGATGTAGTCGTCGCCAACGCTGGTGTAGGCCATTTTGGTTCTATCGAAACCCTCACCCCCGAACAATGGCACGAAACTATTGATATTAACCTGACAGGTGTTTTCAATACCACAAAAGCATCCCTTGAAGCACTCAAATCCTCATGTGGCTACCTTATAACAGTGGCTAGCCTCGCAGGTACCAATTTTTTTGCCGGAGGCGGTGCCTATAATGCCAGTAAATTTGGGCTGGTCGGCTTTTCTCAGGCCGTAATGCTCGATCTGCGCAAACATGGGATTAAAGTCACGACTATTATGCCCGGTTCCGTTGCTACCTATTTTAACGACCATGTGCCCGGGCCTTCCGACGATTGGAAAATCCAAATCGAGGATATTGGTCAAATAGTTGTTGACCTCCTGCGTATGCATCCGCGCACGCTCCCGAGCAAAATTGAAATCCGGCCCACACAGCCACCAAAATAAAGGGGTTGTCCAAAAATGCCTTTCGATTCACGATAGATATTCTGCTACCTCCTGCGTGTCAAGTACATTTGTCAGTAGTTTCAGAAAAAAATGTCATTGTCCATCTGCAGATTTTGCAATAAATAGAACACGTAAACAAAATTGTTAACCTAAATCCATCGTCATGAAAAAGCTATCATGCGCGATCGCATTGGTCCTTGGGTTAGTTGTTGCTGTTCAACCCCTATGGGCCCAAACTACGTATGTCGGACTTCGTTCCGGTGTAAACCTCGCCCGCTGGTATTGGGAAAATGACGCCGATGTGGATAAAGACGCCATCAAAAATTTACCAGGCTTGTACATTGCCGTACCTTTTGAAGTATCCGTGACCAATGGCATCTTTTTGCAACCTGAGCTGGCCTATACCCGGAAGGGAGTACGGCTGGAAAGCAAGGAAACGAGTGAAACCGGGACTTTGGAAATAGATGCCAGGACAAAATTCGACTACCTGTCGCTGGATATGTTGTTGAAAGGTAAATTCGGCAGTGACGTGCCCCAGTTCTATATCCTTGCGGGCCCTGGCCTCGCTTATGCTACCCATGGAAAGATAACGGCAGAAGCCACTTTTACCAATAGTACTTCTACAAGTGGGGAAGAGACAGAGGATATTGACTTTAAAGACGATAACGTCAGTCGTTTCGATTTCAGCGTACTCTTTGGCGGGGGTATAGAAATGCCGCTGGGCCCTGGCAGGTTGTTGCTGGATGCCCGTTACAGCCTCGGATTGCAAAACCTGAATACGGAAGACACCACAGACACGAAGATTTTTAACCGTGGCGTGCTGTTCTCTGCCGGGTACATGATCCCAATTGGTAAATAGGAGGGACCAGGGGCTGGTTACCACGCTGCCCTCGGTAGGAAATTTAAAGAGACTGCTGCACAATTTCTTTGGCGGCGTCAGCCGCCAAAGAATATTTTGAGACACCCTCATTTAAAATTTTATTTCGCCAGTACAGGATTTCACTCCCTCAATAATAACTCCAAAGCACCGCAGGTATGCAGGTTAGAAGACAAGACCCGCGTTTGGCGGGTCTTACCGTCATCAATAGTAATCGCGGCCGTATTGGGAGATGCCTTGCCGAGATTATGTGCAAACAAGGTAAGGATATTCGCCCCTTTGTGCAGGGTGATGTCAAACTCGCCCGGCGTTTTTGAAAGGACAAAATGCTCGATTAGTGGAGTTTCGTTGAAAAATACCGAGACACTGTCGCCGTCCACAAACTGGTTGTCCCACACAAGTATCCGCAAATGGTTGGAGCGGACTTCCACCGCACCGGCAAGTTGGACCTCCCGCTGAATGCGCGTTTGAACCTCCGCACTAACCTCCTTTACCGTTGCCGAAATTGGGGGATCTGTATTAAAGTGGTAGATTTTTGAAATTTTTTTCATGTTGCGGATTGTCATTCCCACAATCATGAACTTACAGGGTTCCCCCACTTGTGCCAGACGGATATCCGAGAAGATTGCATCCAGGGCTGAACCCGGAAAATCTTCTTTTTCTTCGGGCGCAAAGTAGTATTCCACCGGAGGAAATTCATTAATGCGTATTATCGCCTTATCTGCTTCTTTGCGGATTTCTACCCGGGGCTTTTTACCAAGTGGGTTCTCTGGAGCTTTACAAGGAGGCTGGCCTAGTATGGGCGATGCTACGTGGAAAAGAAACAAAAGAACAAGCGGGTTTTTCATTTTTTTCTTATGAGGCTTTACAGCAAGTAATTAAAGGAAGAAAGTGTACCGTTATCATCCACCGCTCACTGGTGGAATCAACACTATCTCATCACCAGGCCCGATAACCCGGGAATCTTCGGCATACTCGGCATTAACGGCAATCGCCAGCGACTTTAACTTTGCCATTCCTGGATATGCCGCCAGCAGGAGCGTACGTAATTCACCAACAGTACCCTGGGCTGGAACTTCCAGCATCAGAGTGGAATGCCCAAGTAGATCACGTGCTATCCCAAATGCCTGAACACTAATCATATTCGACATAATATCCTTGTTTTTAGCATCAAAACGGCCAGAAAAAAGATTTTAATTGTCATAAAATTGTCACAAAAAGCAATATTACCTCAAAAAAAATGGCCAATAAAAATTTTATAGGAGGTGCAAAAGCCATTTAATATTCCTTAAAACAACCAATTTGGACAAAATACGGTTAAAAAGAGTGGGATTACGAAACAATTAACAAATCTTTGTTGTCGTTATTCAGGTGCAGGGAAATCACCACGATGATACAAATCATTGCCTGTCAAGGTAAATCCCTGTACCTTTGTAAAAATTTGCCTTGTAAAAGGCAATCAGAAAAAGTAGCCTGTTAAGGCAAATGACTATTTCTTAACAATCAGGAACATATTACTATACATAAAAAGATTTACTCTGGTTAAACCGGCCAATTGAAAACTTCAGTGTCCGGGATTTTTTCACAAAACAAATTTTTAATGCATTTCCCATGGACATGGATCCCTGCTACTGCTGCTGCAACGGCTGTTTTAGCGGGTATCCCCAACAACAACCTCTATTCAAAGACAGCCAGCTCTGCTGTTCTTGTCAGCGAATGGAATGCCAATGTCGTTTCTGAACGCCTGGCAAAATTACAGCTTCCCGTACCTGTTCAATCCAATGAACAGGTGCTGTCCCGGATTCGCCAATATCTAACTACGGGACGGATTGAGACTCAGTCGGCACTGGGTCGTTCTTACACGTATTTTCCGATTTTTGAACATCAGCTCCGGTTGAATGGACTTCCGGAAGAACTCAAGTATCTGCCTTTGATCGAATCTGGGCTGCTCCCAACCATCAAATCTCCTGCAGGTGCTACTGGCCTCTGGCAGTTGATGGCCATCTCCGCAAGGCACTTTGGCCTCCAGGTAAACAGCAGCGTGGACGAACGGATGGATATTTACCGCTCTACAGATGCCGCTGTAAAAATGCTGGTTTATCTGTACGAAAAATTCGGAGATTGGGCGCTGGTACTTGCTGCTTATAATAGTGGCGTCGGAAAAGTAGAAGGAGCCATTCGAATGGCAGGCACAAAAGACTACTGGAAAGTGAAAGATTTTTTACCGAGGGAAACCCAGCGTTATGTGCCTGCTTTCATTGCAGCTGCGTACGTAGGTAAATACTACAAGCACCACGGCCTGAAGCCCGGGGACATGCACAGTCGCTCTCTTTCTGACATCCGCGCAATGCTTGTTTCCCGCCGTCTTTCCTTTGGAGAAATTTCCAGGGTCACCGGAGTAGGTCTGGCTACCCTGGCACAACTCAATCCTGCTTACAATCAGGGAATTGTGCCCGAGAGCAAAAAAGGACACTTTGTAATGCTGCCAAATGAAAAAGCTACCCTTGCGCTGCGCAATTACCTCTCCAGCACCGAAGAGCAGTTGGCAGAAAAGGAAGTATTCCGTACCACCTATGTTGTTTCAAAAGGAGATTCCCTGGAGGACGTAGCCCGGTTATTCCAAACCACCACAGAGAACCTGATTAAATGGAACCGTCTGCACAATGCAACACTGGTAGTGCGGCAAGAGTTGGTGCTACATTTACCAAAAGCATTCCTGCTGAATCGCGTGTAAGCGAACAATAATGACGGATATAAAAAAAGCCGATTTTCGCTCTGCGAAAATCGGCTTTTTTTATATCGAGGCTGTTTGAAAAGTATGGGATTGCGTAAAAAGTATGGGGTTGTGTAAAAAGGCCGGAGGCC
>CAZGOT010000090.1:6884-10959 GCA_964527495.1 uncultured Haliscomenobacter sp. | reverse complement strand
CTCCACACATGCGGACAATTGAGATACAGACCCCTCAAAACGTAGCTATTGAGTTCGAATTGGCTTCTTTGAAGGAGCGTATACTGGCGTTTTTTATTGATTTGCTCGTATTGCTTGCGGTATATTGCATTTTGTTGTTTGGTTTTTTTGCTGCCGAATTGAGCACCGATGGCTCGGGTTATGGTTTTGGTGAGCCGTTGGTATTCTTTTTTTTTCCGCTTGGGATATTCATGGGGTACCACTTTTTTCAGGAGCGTTTTAGCAACGGCAAGACCCTGGGAAAAAAGGCTATAGGCATTCAGGTGTTACGCCTGGATGGGAGGCAGCCTTCCGCACAGGATTCCCTGCTTCGGGTCCTTTTTCACCTCGTAGAGACGATTGGCTGTGCCGGTATCCTTGCCGCACTATTGGTCAGCGCTACGGCCCGGCAGCAACGCCTGGGGGATATGGGTGCCCATACAGTAGTAATCCGCTTGCGCAACAGGTTGACCTTTGATCTGGAAGATATTTTGGGTATCAGTTCCCTTGAAGCATATACCCCTGAATTTCCCCAGGTTGTCCGGCTTTCCGAAGAAGATATGTTGATAGTAAAGAATGTACTCGCCCGGTATCAGCAGTTTGGGAATCGCGCTCATTTGCAGGTACTGGAGGAGTTGGGCGACCGCCTTGCGGTTTTATTGGATATCCGCGACCGACCGACCGATTCTGTTGTTTTTCTTAAACAATTATTACGCGATTTTGTGGTGCTTACGCGTTAAAGTATGGGAAGAAAAAAAGAATTCCTGGTCCGTCAGGTTGTTTTTACGGAAATAGCCGACAAGGGCCGTTGTATGGGAAAAACCCAGGAAGGGGAAACGGTTTTTGCTGCCGGGGCAGTGCCCGGTGATGTGGCCGAAGTATTGGTGCTGCGCAAAAAAAAGGGGTATTGTGAAGGAGTTGTACAGCAAATCCTGCAGTTTTCCCCGGATCGGGTGACCCCTTTTTGCCACCATTTTGGAACCTGTGGAGGTTGTAAATGGCAAAATCTGGACTATGGGGCCCAGGCAGCCCAAAAAGAAATGGTCGCACGTGAGGCGCTGGCGCGGATTGGTAAAATAACTCCACTGGAGCAATGGCCTGTGCTGGCGGCAAAAGAAACCCGTTATTACCGCAATAAACTGGAGTTTTCTTTTTCCAATAAACGCTGGCTGACCCGGGAGGAAATTACAGCAGGTACTTCCAATATTGCCGATTCATTGGGGTTTCACCCTGCTGGCGGTTTTGACAAGGTCATAGATGTAGAGGAATGCCACCTTCAGGCGGCACCGTCCAACCAGATCCGGAATGCAGCACGCGAAATTGGTATCCGCCAAGGCCTGGCCTTTTATGATACCCTCGCTCATAAGGGGTTCCTGCGCACCCTCATGCTGCGCATTACAACACTCGGCGAAGTAATGGTCGTAGTGAGCTTCGGGGAAGACCACCCCAAAAAAATACAGGGGTATCTCGATGCCCTCCTGGAAGAAGCACCTTCGATTTCCACGCTCCTGTACTGTATCAATACAAAGCACAACGATACTGTTTATGATTTGGATATGGTCGTGTATCATGGCTCTGGATTTGTAGAGGAAGAACTGGGAGGGCTCCGGTTCCAGATTGGCCCTAAGTCTTTTTTTCAGACGAATACCCGGCAGGCCGAGGCACTCTATGAAACAGCACGCGATTTTGCAGGCCTTCAGGGGAACGAAAATGTCTATGACTTATATTCCGGCATCGGCAGTATAGCCCTTTTCCTTGCCCGATATTGCCGTCAGGCAGTTGGCATTGAAGAAATTGGAGCAGCGGTGGAAGATGCCAGGAAAAATGCCGAACTTAATGGAATTTCTAACGTCTTATTTTATGCCGGGGATGTCAAAAATATACTCACCCACGAGTTTGCGGACCGCCACGGCAAGCCTGACTTGCTCGTTACCGACCCACCCAGAGCAGGAATGCATCCCGATGTAGTGCGTACCCTCCTGGAACTCGAAGCCCCCCGGTTGGTGTATATCAGTTGTAACCCGGCTACCCAAGCCCGCGACCTGAATGCCCTTTCCGAAAAATATGAAACGCTTAAGGTACGAGCAGTGGATATGTTCCCGCATACGCACCACATAGAGCAGGTGGCCTTTCTCCGGCTGAAAGGGATGGTATCATAAGTCCTGGGGTCGGCTTAAGGGCCTAATAACAAGGGCAAACAGGATTAGTGGGATTGCCCCGCAATGGGGATAGCTACCCCGGCATTATGGCTTATCCAGGGAGCGTTCTCAGCGTGTGGGGCTAGAAATTTTTCCTGGGCAAAATTATCCCTGACGGTCGCGATTATCTGTATTTTTGTTTTTAACTGACGATAACACCTTACTTCATCATGAAAGTATCCATCTGTGAAAGCGAAGAAGTACTGTTGTCCGCTATTGAATTTCGTCTCCGGAAACAAGGTTATGAAGTCGTTTTCTGTAAAAAGAAAACTTCTGTTGAGGACCATATCACCAAGGAAGATCCCGATATGGTAATTATTGACCTCGATATGGGGAAACAATCCGGACTGGAAATAGTACGACAAGTCCACGCCCTCCAAGGTGAAAAGGCTAAAGTGTTGTTGCTGGCCGATCCGGAAGAAGAAGAAAAAATCATGCAAGGGTTTGAAATTGGAATACGCGATTTCCTGCCTAAGCCTTTTAAACCTGCGGAACTAATCCTGCGTACGCGGAGGATTCTGTCTGCTTAAATAACCTAATTATGAAGGGCATTATCCTCGCCGGTGGCCTGGGCACCCGCTTATACCCCCTTACCCTTGCTGTGAGCAAACAGCTCATGCCGGTGTATGATAAGCCTATGGTGTATTATCCCTTGGCTATTTTGCTCACAGCAGGCATCCGGGAAATTCTGATTATTTCCACCCCCGCTGACCTCCCCGCTTTTCAGAAGCTGTTGGGGGATGGTAGCGAAATAGGGTGTAGCTTCCATTATATCCCTCAATATGAACCGAACGGACTGGCACAGGCTTTCGTACTGGGGGAAACTTTTATTGGAAAGGATGCTGTTTCGCTCATCCTTGGGGATAATATCTTCTACGGAAATGGCTTAAAAGAGCTCTTGCAGGCATCTACCCAACCCAATGGTGGTATCGTTTTTGCCTATCGGGTTGCCGATCCTGAGCGTTATGGAGTCGTGGAATTTAACGATGATTTTCAGGCTATTTCCATTGAAGAAAAACCTAAAATGCCGAAATCGTCGTATGCCGTTCCAGGACTCTATTTTTATGACAATAGCGTGGTAGAAGTGGCAAAAAATCTGGAGCCAAGTGCCCGCGGGGAGTATGAAATTACCGATGTCAACAAATACTATCTCGGGAAGGGAAAACTCAAAGTGGGGGTACTCGGCAGAGGTATTGCCTGGCTGGATACTGGTACGCACCAATCCCTTATGCAGGCAGGACAGTTTATTCAGGTAATTGAAGAGCGGCAGGGGTTGAAAATTGGGTGTATCGAGGAAATTGCCTACGAAATGGGTTTTATTAATGCCGGCCAGCTCGAACGCCTGGGTCAAAAATATCTGCACAGCGGATATGGACGTTATCTGCTCAACCTCCTGAAATAATAGATAGCCCCTATCTTACAAGGAACATCCAAATCCAAAGCCTTATGACCTTACAGGAATTTCTGGGTTATCTGGGAGCTCATCCCGGGGCAGTAGCAGGGTACTTCGCTAGTCTTCCTTTACTCGCATGGGTAATAGGGGCGATTGACCGTGATCGGGGGCATGCAGCCCCTTGGAGCTATCTCTATTCCGGGATTATTTACTTATCCTCCGTCCCAGGAATTTTCGTGCTTGCCCTTAACGTTTATTTGTTTTTATTTGAGCGCCGCAGCGTAATGGATATGGATTTGATCGCCCAGGTGTTGCCGATTTTGTCTATGATCCTTTGCCTTGCGATTATCCGCAGGAACGTGGATCTGGCTTATGTGCCTGGTTTTGAAAAACTTTCCGGGCTACTACTCATCCTGACAGCAGTAATTGCGTTGATGTGGCTTGCCGACCGGACGCAAATTATTGC
>CAZGOT010000090.1:0-6784 GCA_964527495.1 uncultured Haliscomenobacter sp. | reverse complement strand
GATTCTTTGGCATATACCTCCATTACGGTTTCTGGTCCTGCTCCCCCACAGAAGAAGCACATGTTATAAGGAAAAGCCGAGAAGACAAACTCTTTTTGATTTTTATATCCTTCAACGGGGATAATATACCCCTTGATTTCTACAAGTTTTCCATTTAGGGCCCTTACTTCGTCCGCAAAAACAGGGACATCTACTTTGAAGCCCAGCATTTCATCGTATTGCTTTTTAAAGGTGACCTTAGCCAGGGTAGTCCAGAGATTTTTGCTTTGGGCATGGGCAGCTGGGGTGGTGGCCAGGGAAGCGATGGCAACAAAGAGGAGGAAACGGATAGTTTTGAGCATAAAGCGTGAGATTAATTCGTTTTCAAAAGAGTTACCCTATTTACCCTAAACGCAAATTTGCAGCACAGGGTTTTATCTTGCCGAAAGAACACCTGTTGTTTGTGCCAGGGCTGTTATAGTTTGATGGGGTTGAGGCGCATATTCAGGATTTTCTGCCTAGGGCGGAAACGAGTCATTTATGAGTTGGCAGAAAATGCTGATTATGTACTAAGGGAGCTTTTTCAGTTCTTTTTTCTTTTAGCAGGGAGCTGCAGGATAGTATTTAAGTCGGCTTCGGAAACAGTGAGCATCCCGTTTTTAGTGAGGCGCGGGGTGAGGGTTTTCCAGTTTGGGTCTAATGCGAATATCTTCCGGAAGATAGGCAGTGCCATCGGGAGTTCTCCGGCATTTGCGAGGGCAATTGCGTGCCAGTACTGCATTTCCAGGTTTTGAGGAAAAAGCGCTTCTGCTGCGCCATATTCCTGCTTTGCTTTCTGCATATCGCCTTTTTCCACAGCGAGGTCGCCAGCGTTCATGTGCCCGTAGGCCTGGTGCAATTTAAGTAGGCGGCGCAATTCGACAAGTGGAGTGGGGTGGTCGTCAATGCGAAGGTCCACTTTTCGGTCCACCCAGGATTGTCCGGTATTTTTTGCAGATACGACGAGCAGGGCCGCTGATTGTTTTCCACGGATGTCCCCTCCTGCAGCTTCTGCCGCTTCCAGGGTGAGGAGCAGGCGTTCTGCCAAAGGGAGACCGGTACTTTTCTGAAATGCGGCCTCCATAGCAGGCCATACGCGCGGGTTGTCCATGAGATTAGCCTGCACAGAGAACCCTTTACCCTCTTTATGGCCGGCTGCTTCGATACACTTGGCACCAGTGTAGGCGGCAGCTTCCCCAGTGGCATCGAGAAGCGCCAGCTGTCGAAAATCCCTGCCTTCATCCCCTTCGATCAATTGTTTAAGGGCTTTTCGGGCGCCTATACCTTGTTTCATCAGGGATAGCCCTTCGGGTCCGAAAGCGGGATTGACAAAAGACTGGGTAGCTACTACGCCGATGCCGGCTTCACCCCAGATTACAATCGTTCCGGTAGCAAACCAATGGGATTGAACTGCTACACCCATATCTCCAGTTTGTGGATCAATGGCAACGATGGAATACGTATGGGCGAGGGGATTCTTACCATAAGGGCGTTGTGCCCATAGCCCGGGGGCTATGGCGAGGAAAAGAGCGGATGCAAGGAGTATCTTTTGCATAGTCAAGGCAGCATTTTGTGTAATTGGCAGCAAAAAGATCTTTTAGATAACCGCAAACTCCGGTTACCCTTGTCTTTACCGCCCGGAGAGTGTTTTATGTATATCCGTGCTACTAGCCTGTAAAGCGGGGATTATCGCAGCGGCAAATCCTACTCCTAGAGCCCCTGCAAGGAGGTGCAATTCTTCCCGAAGAAATATTTTTCCGGTAAAAGTGTACCGGTAAGTATCCTGCAAAAATCCGCCGAGTACTTGCATGCCGCCGTGGCTGAGCGCTATACCGATGAAATACCCAAGACAGGATAGCATAAGACCTTCTAAAATTATCAGTGTGAAAAGGCGGGAAGGTGAGGCACCCATCGTGCGCATGAGCGCAAGTTCATAACGCCTTTCTTTGAGGGAGGCATAGAGGGAAATAAAAATACTGAGACCGGAAACAGCGATGATGATAAAGGCAAGCCAACGCAAGGCATCGGCCCCAACTCCCATGAGGCTGTACAGGCGCGTAATCTCTATAGCTGGAGTGGCCGCCTGTAAATTGGTATTTTCATTGATGGAGCGCTGCATGTTGAGGGTCTGGATATTCCTTCCTTTGAACTGAAGCATCAGTGCGGTTATATCTTTATCAGGGAAATCCATCAAGGGGCGGTTGAGATCGGCTTCCTCTTGATGCGATTCCTCTTCTGAGCTACCATCCGTTTCGCCGCCTCCATGCTCGTGGACCTGCCAGATACTTTGAGGCGCAGTGAGTATCAATTGATCAGCGGCAGAGCCTGTGGGTTTGAGAATGCCGGTGACGCGGAAAGCCACATGGTCGTGCGCCATGTCGAGGTCTTCCAGGAGTCCGTGGGAGCTGAAAAAGGTATCTCCTATGGATAGCCCAAGTGCCCTGGCTGCATTGGCCCCGACCACTGCTTCCATGGTTTTTTCAAACATTTTACCCGTACCTATTTCTGCATTGTACACCTGAAAAAAGGCCAGGGTAGTCCCAACGATGCGATAGCCCTTGTAGCTATCACCCAGGGACAGAGGCACTGCCGTCTTAATAAAAGGATGGCGTGGATTGAGGAAAGGTCTGACTTCCTGTATAGGGATATTGCCTGTCGGAGCATCTACATGATACATGCTGGATAGGATAAGCTGAAGAGGGCTTCCTTTGGCTCCGATGACGAGATCAATACCGGCCAGATTTTTTTCAAATTTTTCCTCCAGTTGACGGTTTACCAGGAGCAGCAGGCTGATCAGCCCAACACCCAGGGCGAAAAGCACCAGGCTGAGTGCCAGTGAAAGGGGCTTGCTGAACAGATTTTTCCGGCTTAGGGCAAAAAGGTTCATAAGTTCAGGGATTGGAGGGCTATTTGTTGTGGAAACCGGTTTTTCAGGCGATTATCGTGGGTGACAATCAGCAGGGTAGCCTGTGCTTCTGAGGCTTGTTCTTCGAGCAGATTGGCCACTTCCTGGGCATTGGAATCGTCCAGTGCCGAGGTGGGTTCATCAGCAAGAATCAGTATAGGGCGGTTGATGAGGGCGCGGGCGATAGCAACGCGCTGCTGTTCTCCTGCACTGAGGTCACCGGGTTTAGCCTTGAGTTTATGGCTGAGACCCAGTCGGTCCAAAAGAGCCTTTATTCTGTTTTTGTCTGTTTTATTTCCTGCGAGCTGCTGGGCCAGGAGTAGGTTTTCCTGAACGGTCAGGGCGCCGATGAAGTGGGCTTTTTGAAAAATGATACCGATATTGGTGCCCCTGAAATGGTCGAGGGCACGGCTACTCAGATTTGCCAATGCGGTATCGCCGATGCGCACGCTGCCTGATTGAGGAGACAGGAGTCCGCCCAGGAGGTGCAGACAAGTCGTTTTGCCGCTTCCAGAGGGCCCCAGCAGGAGCCAGTGCTCCCCTTTACCGAGGTGAATATCGGGAAAGCGGAGCACCTGTCCCCCGGCATAGGCATATTGAAGGTCAATTGTTTGAAGCATAATAAGCAAAGGGTAAAGGAAACTGCAAAACGGCCATTACAAAGATAGCAACGGAAACGGCAAAAACAATTGTTTTAACCCTCTTCTGCTTCGTTTTCTGGCAAGGCGACAGCTCCCTGGAAAGGATCCTTTCGAAAAGAGAGCAATCCCTTAACATCTGTATCTACATAGACGGTATCCCCGGGCGAGAAATTGCCGCTCAGCACCATTTTGGAGAGTTCGTTGACGATTTCCTTTTGCATGACGCGTTTCATAGGCCGTGCCCCAAATTGTGGATCATAGCCCAGGTCGGCGAGCAGGTCTTTTGCCCGTTCGCTGATGCGCAGCACGATACCTTGTTTGGAAAGCATTTTCTGGATTTTCAGTACAAGGAGGTCCAGCACCATTTTAATTTCTGGTTTGCTCAGGGGCAGGAACATAATTTGCTCATCTATGCGGTTGAGGAATTCCGGCCGCATATTTTCCTTGAGCAGGTTGAATACTTCGGCTTTGGTCGTTTCGATAATTTCGGTACGGTGTTTTTCTCCCATTTCTTCCAGGTCCTCAAAATTTTCGAGGATGATATCCGAGCCCATATTGGAAGTCATGATGATGATGGTATTTTTAAAATTGGCAACCCGGCCTTTATTATCGGTAAGGCGGCCATCGTCGAGTACCTGGAGGAGTATATTGATGGTATCGGGATGAGCTTTTTCGATTTCGTCGCGCAGGATGATGGAATATGGCCTTCTGCGGACAGCTTCGGTGAGTTGGCCGCCTTCATCATACCCTACGTATCCTGGAGGTGCACCCACGAGTCTGCTGACGGTATGGCGCTCCTGGTATTCGCTCATATCAATGCGGGTCATGGCGTGTTCGTCGTCGAAGAGGACTTCGGCGAGGGTTTTGGCGAGTTCTGTTTTTCCGACACCAGTAGGTCCCAGGAAGATAAAAGAGCCTATGGGGCGGTCGGCGTCTTGCAGACCGGCGCGGCTTCGGCGGATTGCGTCGGATACAGCCATTACAGCTTCGCTCTGACCGATGAGGCGTTTTCCAATTTCTGCTTCGAGGAGGAGGAGCTTGTCTTTTTCGCTTTGGGTCATTTTATCCACCGGGATACCCGTCCAGCGGGAAACGACGCTGGCAATATCGCTTGCTGTGACTTTATCGTTGGTGAAGCGTTTTTCTTCAGGCAAGGCATTTAACGCTTCTTCGGCAGTTTTGAGGGAGGAGCGCTGTTGCTGCAGTTCCCCATAACGGATTTTGGCTACTGTTTCGTAGTCGCTGCTGCGTTCGGCGCGTTCGGCTTCCTGCTCCAGGACTTCAATTTTTTTGCGGATGGCCTGAATATTATCCACGATTTCTTTTTCATTGCTCCAGGCAGCTACGAGGCTATCTCGCTTTTCTTTGGCATTGGCGATTTGTTCGTCAATTAGAGCGATCATTTTGGGGTTGTTTTCCCTTTTGATAGCTTCTTTTTCAATTTCGAGCTGTCGGACTTTGCGTTCCCATTCGTCAATAGCTTCGGGGACGGAGTCCAGTTCGAGGCGGAGTTTGGCAGCGGCCTCGTCAATAAGGTCGATAGCTTTATCCGGTAGCTGTCGGTCGGGTATATATCGACTGGAGAGCTCTGCTGCGGCGATTAGGGCTTCGTCGAGGATTTCTATTTTGTGATAGACTTCATACCGTTCCTGGAGTCCGCGCAGGATGGAGATGGTATCTTCCACGCTGGGCTCTTCGATGAGGACGGTTTGGAATCGGCGCACCAGGGCCTTGTCCTTTTCGAAATATTTCTGGTACTCGTCGAGGGTAGTGGCACCGATGGTATGGAGCTCTCCACGCGCGAGGGCGGGTTTGAGGATATTGGCCGCGTCCATGGCACCCTGTCCGCCGCCAGCACCGATAAGGGTGTGGATTTCGTCAATAAAGAGAATGATCTCGCCATTAGAAGAAGAGACTTCTTTGATGACGGCTTTCAGACGCTCTTCGAATTCGCCTTTATATTTAGCCCCTGCAATCAGTGCGGCGATATCCAGGACGAAGATGCGTTTTGTTTTCAGGTTTTCCGGCACATCGCCTTTGACGAGACGCCAGGCGATGCCCTCTACGATAGCGGTTTTACCCACTCCAGCTTCTCCGATGAGGATAGGGTTGTTCTTTTTTCTTCTGGATAGGATGTGCAGAGTCCTTCGTATTTCTTCATCCCGTCCGATGATAGGATCGAGGGCCCCGGTTTCTGCGCGTTCATTCAGGTTGATACCATATTTGGAGAGGGCGTTATAGCTTTCTTCCGGGCTCTGGTCGCTCACTTTAGCCCCTTTTCGCAGTTCTTCTATAGCTTTTTTAAGGGCGTTTTCTGTTGCCCCAAGTTCTTTCAGGATTTTCGCTCCCCGGTCTTCTCCCTGGAGGATGCCCAGTACCATGAGTTCGATGGAGATATACTGGTCGCCATATTCTTTGAGGCTATTGCGTGCTCTGGCAAGGGCCCTGTTGGCCTCGTTGGTGAGGTATTGCTTTTCGGAGCCCTCCACGCGGGGGTAGCTACGTACTGCTTCGTCCAGCTTGGTTTTCAGCATGGGGAGGTTAACACCTGTTTTTTGCAGGAGGAATTGAGCGACATGCTCTTCTGTTTCGAGGATGCCTTTGAGCAAATGAACGGTATCTACTTGTTGCTGCTCCATGCCCGCTGCTATCTGCTGGGCTTTGAGAATCGCTTCCTGGGATTTGATCGTGAAATTATCGTATGTCATCGCAGTATGTATTTTAGATTTTTTGGTACTGACCCTGCAGCCGGAATGTGGACTTATCCGCAGAGACTGAATATGCTTGTGCAAAATTTCGGCCAAATCCGTTGTTTTGACAATTTTGGCAGAAAACAATATGGCGCAACTGTAATTTTGTCAGAACAAAAGAGGGTTTTGCCTATGGGAGGAAGTAGGCAGGATTTTATTTTTTTCTTTTCCTATTCGTTTTGTAGCTTCACTTTAATTACGAATAAAAAGGATTAAAACGCATGAAAAAACTGCTTTTATTTTTGTGGCTTTATGGAGGGTTGTTCATTTTGGCTAATGGACAGCCGCTGGACATGAACTATTTCAAGGGCATTAAGCCAAGAAGTATTGGTCCTGCAAGCATGAGCGGACGGGTAACTGCCATTGATGTGGTCAAAAACAACCCTGATATCATTTATATCGGGACTGCCTCGGGCGGAGTTTGTCGCAGCAAGTCTGGCGGGGAGACCTGGGAACCTGTTTTTGACGAC
>CAZGOT010000089.1:8382-11038 GCA_964527495.1 uncultured Haliscomenobacter sp. | reverse complement strand
ATGGGTTGTGTAAAAGGCCCCGGCTTTTCATTTGGCGTCTTGCGCCGCCAAATGTTATTTTAAACAGGAGTTATGTAAAAAGTATTCCGACGCCTTCTGCGGCGAAAAAAAGTTGTTCAAAGTATTATTTGGCGGCGTCAGCCGCCAAATGACGGCCTCCGGCCTTTTTACATAACCCCAGGCATAAGCCCATCACAATTTTTTAACTATCAGGCAAAGCACATACCATCATGGGAAAAGTAATTGCGATCGCCAATCAAAAAGGCGGGGTAGGAAAAACGACCACGGCCATTAACCTTGCAGCCAGCCTCGCTATCCTGGATAAAAAAGTGCTCATCATTGACGCTGACCCACAAGCCAACTCCTCTTCCGGAGTAGGGGTTATGCCTCAGGATGTCGAAGTTTCCGTCTATGACTGTTTGGTCAACGGAACAGATCCTACGGAAGCTATTTTTGAAACCGATACGCCGAACCTGCACCTGCTGCCTTCCGACATTAACCTTGTCGGGGCAGAAGTGGAGCTGGTTGCCCGGCCAAAGCGGGAATATTTCATGCAAGCCCTGGTAGAGAAAATTCGCGGTTACTACGATTACATTTTCATTGACTGCCTCCCTTCCCTGGGGCTCGTCACCGTCAATGCCCTCACCGCTGCGGATTCTGTGCTCATTCCTGTTCAATGCGAGTTTTTCGCGCTGGAAGGATTGGCCAAGCTCAACGATACCATTTCCCTGGTCAAGAAGCAACTCAACCCTAATCTCCAGATAGAAGGTATCGTCCTTACGATGTACGATTCGCGCCTGCGTCTGGCAAATGTGGTTATCAGCGAGGTGCGGGATATATTCAAGGAAAGAGTGTTCGATACGGTTATTCACCGCAATGCACGTATTGGTGAGGCCCCCAATATGCACATGCCGGTAGTGTTGCTCGATGCTTCGAGCAAGGGCGCCGTCAATTACCTGAATCTTGCGCAGGAATTTTTGAAGCGGAATAATGACCCAGTCAAAGCAAAAGTCCCTGAAACCATCAAATAATGGCTAAAAAAGTTGATAAAAAAAATCTCGGGATGGGCATCCGTGCCCTGTTGACCAACATAGACGAAGAGGTCGCGCTCGACCAGGAAAAGGTGGTCAAGGAACTTGCGCACAGCGTGGCTATGATTCCTATCGAAGAGATTGAAGTAAACCCCTTTCAGCCGCGCAACGAGTTTGACCAGGAAGCCCTCGAAGAGCTTGCCGACTCGCTACGCGTACATGGATTGATACAGCCGATAACGGTGCGTCGCCTCGCGCCCAATGCCTATCAACTCATCTCTGGCGAAAGACGCCTCAGGGCTTCCCGGATAGCTGGACTTACGGAGGTGCCGGCTTATATCCGGATTGCCAATGACCAGGAGATGCTGGAAATGGCCCTCATCGAGAATATCCAGCGCGAAAACCTCAATCCGATGGAAATCTCGATTACCTATCAACGGCTTAAAGAAGAGTGCCAGTTGACGGATGAGCGCCTGGCCGAACGCGTTGGCAAAAAGCGCAGTACGGTTACCAATCATTTGCGCCTGCTCAAATTGCCTCCGGATATCCAGCAGTCCATTAAAGAAAAAAAACTGAGTATGGGCCACGCCCGGGCTCTCGCAGGTGTGGAAGAGTACGCACTGCGTGACAGCCTCTTCCGCCAGACGCTGCGGGAAGAGCTCTCGGTACGGGCACTCGAAAATCTTATCGCAGCATATCAGCAGCCCCGTCAAAAAAAGAAGGAACCACCCATAGGTGATGATTATTCCCAGGTCCAGCAACAATTCCGCAGTTTTTTCGGGACTAAAAAAGTAGCCTTGAAAATACAAGGGGAAGGAAGGGGGCAAATCGTTATTCCATTCGCCAGTGTATCTGAGTTGAACGAACTTTTAGACCGGATTCAGGATTGAGGTCTTTTTTTTCCATATGGCACTTTCCAGGACCTGCCCGGACTTTCCTGGCAGGTGTGCTTCTCTTTTTTTGTTTTGCAGATATTTCTGCCCAGGACGAACCACCGGCACAGGAAAAGCAGCGTTCCAGTCTTTTCCGCAGGGATACCACTCCCGAAATCCCCGACTCGCTGAACCGACGCGATCCAGGTCTTTTCAATTTCCGCAAAACCTTTCCCAATCCCAGGACAGCCCTTCGGCTTTCGCTCCTGCTGCCCGGAGCAGGGCAGATGTACAACGGTAAATGGTGGAAAGTACCCATCGTTTATACCGGGTTGGGCGCTATGGTCTTTTCTATCGATTTCAACCAGGACCGCTACCGCAGGCTCAAAACTGCGCTGGAGCTGCAATTGCAAAACAAACCACATGAATTTTCCAGTCGCATCAACACTCCGGATGCCCTACGTTCCCTGCGCAATACCTACGACCGGCAAACCCAGCTCTCTTACATTGGAACGGTAGCTGTCTATGCCGTTATTGCTGTGGAAGCATTTGTAGATGCCCATCTGCAGAATTTTGATACGGATGAAAACCTGGGCTTCCGCCTCAAACCCGTACTTATCACCCCACCCCAGCAAGGTGCCTATGCCGGATTAGGGCTGGTAATGGGCTTCTGATCTTCTATCACCTTGCACATCCAAACAATTTTCTTCCATATTCCTCCAGTCAATTGCGCAGTTTATGGAAAAATTCCCG
>CAZGOT010000089.1:4989-8372 GCA_964527495.1 uncultured Haliscomenobacter sp. | reverse complement strand
TCTGCGAGTACCCCTTCCAAAACGCGGGTCTTAGGATGGAGTAAGGCTTTCCCAAAACGCATGAAGCCACGCTTTTCATCTGCTGCACCATAGACTAACCGCCCTAATTGCGCCCAGGCCAAAGCACCAGCACACATGGTGCAAGGTTCGAGCGTAACGTACAACGTACAGTCTGGCAGATATTTGCTCCCCAGATAGTTGCAGGCTGCAGTGAGGGCAATAATTTCGGCATGGGCGGTTACATCCAGCAAACGCTCCGTATCATTGTGGCCGCGGGCAATTATCCGTCCCTCTGCAACAACCACCGCTCCCACCGGAATTTCTCCGATTGCGTAAGCCTGTTGCGCCTCTTTCAAGGCTTCCCGCATAAAGAATTCGTCACCTGGAAACATAGAAGACATTTGGCCGAAGGTAGGAATTTCTCAAGAACAGATTTTGCTTTTCCCTTCCTATTTCTTTACCTTTGCACATGGAAAATCAAAACACACACCACCACAGCAAATTTTTGGGAGAAGCCCTTACCTTTGATGATGTGCTTCTCGTTCCGGCCTTTTCCCAGGTCCTGCCCCGGGAAGTAGATATTTCCTCCCAACTCACCCGTAACATTCGGCTCAACGCCCCTATCGTCTCCGCTGCTATGGATACCGTAACGGAAGCGAAATTGGCAATAGCCATTGCCCGTCAGGGAGGTATTGGAATCATTCACAAAAATATGACCATCCAGGAGCAGGCTGAACAAGTCCGCAGCGTCAAACGCTCCGAAAGTGGCATGATTATTGACCCGGTCACCCTCTCCCCCTATGCTACCGTGGGCGATGCCCGCGACCTGATGGGCAAATTTAAAATCGGCGGTATTCCCATCGTGGATGCAAAAGGCAGACTAGAAGGTATCCTCACCAACAGGGATTTGCGCTTTGAAACCTACCTCCAGAGGCCCGTCCATGAAATCATGACCCGGGAGAACCTGGTAACTGCACCTGTGGGCACAACCCTGGAACAAGCCAGGGAAATCCTCCAGCGAAATAAAATTGAAAAACTGCCCGTAGTAGATGAAAAACGTATCCTTGTTGGCCTGATTACGTACAAGGATATCCTAAAAGTACAAAATTACCCGATCTCCTGCAAAGATTCCCTTGGCCGGCTAGTCGTTGGTGCTGCCGCCGGAGTAACCTCCGACCTGGTTGAGCGCGTGGAGGCTTTGGTACACGTAGGTGTGGATGTCGTGGTCATAGATACGGCACATGGGCATTCGATGGGGGTCCTGGAAGCGGTAAAAAGGGTAAAACGACAATTTCCTGACCTCGAAGTAATAGGTGGAAATGTCGCTACTGCCGAAGGCGCTCTGGCACTTGTTGAAGCAGGTGCAGATGGCGTAAAAGTAGGGGTAGGGCCAGGCAGTATTTGTACGACCAGGGTCGTTGCAGGGGTGGGCGTGCCACAGCTCAGTGCAATCACGTTTGCTGCCAATGGAATCCGACACACAGGAGTGCCTGTCATCGGCGATGGCGGTATCCGCTATACCGGGGATATCGTTAAAGCCCTTGCAGCAGGGGCAGGATCCGTTATGGCAGGCAGTTTGTTTGCAGGAGTAGAAGAAGCCCCTGGGGAAACGATTATTTTTGAAGGGCGTAAATTCAAGGTTTATCGCGGAATGGGCTCCCTGGGCGCCATGCAGCAAGGCTCTAAAGACCGCTATTTTCAAGATGTGGAAGACGATATCCGCAAACTGGTGCCGGAAGGTATCGAAGGGCGTGTCCCGTTTAAAGGTACTGTCGCAGAGGTAATGGTTCAGTATATCGGTGGTCTGCGCGCAGGCATGGGCTATTGCGGCGCTCCGGATATCCGGACCCTGCAGGAAAAATCGCAGTTCGTGCGCATTACCAACTCTGGAATCCGGGAAAGTCACCCACATAACATCACCATCACTAAAGAATCTCCAAATTATAGTCGCTGAAATATCCCTTAAGGCCGAAGTACATGCCTTTTCCCCAGAGTGCTATACCGTCAACTGAACTGCAGGACCATGACCAGCGAATTAATCGTATGGACCATATTAATAGTAAACGCCTCCCGATAGGACAGGATTTTTTCCTGGACCCGGATGTCGTCGGAATAGCCCGGGCACTTATTGGCAAATACTGCTTTTTTTATTCAAAGTAAATTTCCATTACATGCCAAAGACCATATATTATTTGAATATAATCCTACTGACTATCCTGCTTACAGGAAACAATACAGAGCTTCTGGCCCAAAAACGCGGCACACAACGCGTAGAGCGCGTAGACCCGCGCAAAATCCGCTATGAAGATTTTATCTATGTCCCTAATATCCGATCCGTTCAGTTTTATGTCCAGGGCCTGACGCTTAGCTACCCCATCGCCGAAATGGGAGGCGCAGCACCCTTTATCCTCGAATTTGACGACCTCGATGGCGATGTTAAAGATTATTTCTACCGTTTCATTCACTGTGATATGAACTGGCAGCCTTCCCAAATATCGGAGATGGAGTATCTGGACGGCTTCTCAGAAGACCGGATCAACGAATACCAGTTTTCCTTCAAAACCGTATTGCCCTACACCCACTATACCCTAAGCCTGCCTAATACGAGTATGAACTGGAAGCTTTCCGGCAACTATATCCTGGCGGTTTATACGGCTGGAATGGCCGAACAGCCCGTACTGACTAGGCGATTCGTCGTCATTCAGCAAAAAGTCAAACTCCAATCACAACTCGTCCGCCCCAGCGTAGTCAGTAAAAGTCGGACCCATCAGGAAATAGACTTCATCGTTAACCATGAGAAAATGCCGTTGCGCAATCCCCAGCAGGAAATCCGTGCAACTGTGCTTCAAAATGGGCGCTGGGATGGCGCTATTGTGGGAGTCCCACCCCTTTTCCTGCGGAGTAACCAATTGGTTTTTGATTATCAGGATAAAATTGTATTTCCCGCCGGCAAGGAATTCCGGCAAATTGACCTGCGCAGCTTCCGGTTTCGCTCCCCTACCATTGCTGCTATCGAAAACCTGCGCGACCGCATCGAAGTTACGGCCCACACCGACCGAAGCAGAACGCTTCAGCCCTATATCGAATATAACGATATCAACGGGAAATTCGTTCCTGAAACACAGGATCAGAACAACATCCTCGCAGCGAATTATGCAGAAGTCTTGTTTTCTCTCCAGACCGATACCGCTTTCTACGACCGCGAGGTATATCTGATAGGAGCTTTCAATGACTGGAAGGCGCAAAGTGGATATAAAATGACTTTTAACCCAAGTATAAACAGCTACGTCGTCAAAATTCCGCTTAAACAAGGATTTTATAATTATGCTTATGCCCTCGCGCCTATTGGAAGTAATACACTGGATATGAGCCCGGTAGAAGGC
>CAZGOT010000089.1:0-4979 GCA_964527495.1 uncultured Haliscomenobacter sp. | reverse complement strand
AGGCGATTGGTTCGAAACGGAAAATGATTATACTATTCTGATTTATTACCGGCCTTTTGGGGGGCGCTACGATGAAGTTATTGGCTTTTTGCAGATGAATAGCAGGTAAACACTGCCTTTTGCAGAGCATTTTCTGCCTTTGCCTGGAAAACTGCTTTTTCCTTTGGAGCATTTCAGGAAAGAAATTATCTTCCCGTTAAAAAATGGGAAAAATCGCTTCGCTTGTAGCAGTCCTGATTGCCCTGCTGCCTCTCAGTCCAATCGCACAGCCAGGTGCACCCCAACCTTTCGGGGCGTTGCCTTCCGAACGGCAGATGGACTGGCATCAGTTGGATTACTACGCTTTCGTCCACTTTAATATCAATACCTTTTCTGGAGAAGAATGGGGTCACGGAACGGAAAACCCTGCAATTTTCAACCCTGAAAAACTCGACTGCCGCCAATGGGCGCGCACTTGTAAGGCAGCAGGGATGAAAGGTATCATTATCACTGCCAAGCACCATGATGGATTCTGTATCTGGCCCTCCAAATATACCGATCACAGCGTAAAAAACAGCCCCTGGCGCAATGGCAAGGGCGATTTGCTCAAAGAACTTTCCGAGGCTTGCCGGGAGTATGGATTAAAAATGGGGGTTTACTTATCTCCCTGGGACCGCAACAACCCCATCTACGGTACGCCAGAGTACAACAAATACTTCGTCAAACAACTGGAAGAAGTACTCACCAACTATGGGGAAATCTTTGAAGTCTGGTTTGATGGTGCTGTAAGTGAAGAATTCAAAGGCAAACAAATCTACGATTGGGAAGCTTATATCGCCACCGTGCGCAAGCATCAGCCCAATGCCGTAATCTTCAGCGATGCGGGGCCGGATATCCGCTGGGTGGGCAACGAACGCGGTTTCGCCAATGAAGAAAACTGGACCACCCTCAACCGCACCGATTACTTCCCGGGTACCCCGCGTTATCTCGAATTGCGCTCCGGCAATAAAAATGGCACACATTGGCTACCAGCAGAGGCCGATGTTTCTATCCGCCCAGGATGGTATTACCACAAAGACCAGGATGATCAGGTAAAATCGCCGGAATACCTCGAGTGGATTTACTACCACTCTGTTGGACGCAACGCCAACCTCCTCCTCAACCTACCCGTGGATCGCCGCGGGCTAGTCCACGAAAACGACGCCCGTGCACTTATGGGCTTGCGCAAAATGCTGGATGTCACCTTTGCCAATAACCTGGCAGCACGCGCAAAGGCTTCAACCAGTGCACAAAGGGGCACTGGGTTCACTCCCGATTTGGTGACTGATGGGGATAATACTACTTACTGGGCTGCACCCGATGGTACAACAGAGGCAACCCTGGAGCTCTCCCTGCCGACAACCTATACCTTCAATGTGGTCGAACTGCGCGAATTTTTACCCCTTGGCCAACGCATTACCTCCGCACAGGTAGAAGCCTGGATCAACGGCAAGTGGGTTTCTGCCGGAAGTTGTGCTACTGTTGGAAACCGCGCGCTCATAAGGCTGCCCAGAATCCACACAGATAAAATCCGGATCCACCTCAAAGCGATGGCCTGCCCTACCCTCTCTACAGTTGCCGTTTACCACCGGCCTCACGACAATTACCTCCTCGAATCTAAAACAGAAAAAGAAGAGCGCATGCAGTGGTGGCGCGACGCAGGGTTCGGGATGTTCATTCACTGGGGTGCCTATGCAGTCCCCGGTGGGGTACATCAAGGCGAAGAGGTCAGCGGGGCGGGAGAATGGATTATGAACAATGCCAACATTCCCGTACCGGATTACGAACCTTATGCCCGGACTTTTAATCCGGTCAAATTCAATGCGCGGGAATGGGCAACTGCCGCTAAAGCAGCAGGTATGCGGTATATCGTAATTACCTCCAAGCACCACGACGGATTTTGCTTATGGGACTCCAAAGTTACGGATTATGATATCATGGATACGTCGCCCTTCAAGCGGGATATCCTGAAAGAACTCAAAGAAGCCTGTGACGAAGCCGGGATTGTGCTGGGCTTCTACTATTCCATCATGGACTGGCACCATCCGGATGCCCAGGGTAAGAATTTTGGCAACCCCAACCCCAAAGGCGCCGATTTTACTGCTTACCGCGACAACTACATGAAGCCTCAGCTCCGGGAGCTAATCGAGCGCTATGACCCCGCTATCCTTTGGTTTGATGGCGAATGGATACCGGAATGGACGGAAACGCAGGGGAAAGACCTCTATCAGTATGTACGGAGCCTGAAACCGGATATTATCATCAATAACCGCGTTGGGAAGGGCCGCCAAGGAATGCAGGGCATGAACAATGAACCCGACGATATTGGCGACTTCGGTACTCCGGAACAGGAAATCCTGGATTATGCCGATCCAGGCCTGGACTGGGAATCCTGCATGACCATGAACGGAAGCTGGGGTTTCAAAAAATCTGACCTCAATTGGAAATCTTCCGAGAACTTGATCCATAACCTCGTGGATATTGCAGCCAAAGGCGGCAACTACCTCCTCAATATAGGTCCGGATGCAGAGGGCCTGATTCCCGCAGCAAGCCTGGAACGGCTCAAAGAAATGGGGGAATGGCTGAAAGTGAATGGGGAGGTGGTGTATAACAGCAAAATGTGGCCAGCTTATAAAGAGGGGGAAGCTATACGGTATGCAGCAGGACAGCAGGGAGCGACTTATGCCGTCCATCTCGGAGTACCCGCCGAGAAAATTGCCCTCAAATATGCCCGCATCAAACCTGGAACGCAAGTAGAGTTGTTGGGTCATGGCCCTCTGACTTCCCAATATTCCCAAGAGGACGGATTGATCGTGCAGGTGCCCGCAGAGGCCCGCAATTCCGCATTGCGGCACGCATGGACATTCCGCATGGAAGCCACCAAAGGAGAGGTTTGCCCACCCCCTGCCTTTGAACTTGCAGGAAAGCCCGTGGAAAAATTCAATATTTTTTCCTCCACTGCCCAAATTGAGCTAAAGCCTGCAAAGGTTGGTGATCAGTTGTATTACACCCTCGATGGCAGTACGCCCAGCCGTCGCTCTACGAAATACACTGGTCCGCTCAAGATCTCGGGCACAACGGAAATCAAAGCAATCGCCTACCGGCAAGGGCTTACCAGCAGCCCGGTTACCATACTGACTCTACAAAAATCGCTCTTTAATCAGGTGGAGTTGACCCATCCCTATGCGGAGAAATACAATGGAGGAGGCCCCCTTGGTCTTGTGGATGGCAGACGCGGTTCCCTGACATTCTCCGATGGCCGCTGGCAAGGATTTGAAGGTAAAGACTTTCAGTTGGTAATTGACCTGGGCAAATCAAGACAAATTCAACGCGTCAAAACCTCCTTTCTACGCGATATTGGCTCCTGGATTTTTGCCCCCGAATGGGTAATGCTGGAATCTTCCGAGGATGGAGTTAATTTCAAAACAATAGAACGCAAAGCGCTGCCCATGGCCAAAAATGAAGACCCTGCCACAGTTATCCCCTTTGAATTCCAGGCAAAAACCCAAAGCCGCTACCTCCGGGTCACCGGAAAAAATATAGGCATTTGTCCCGTATGGCATGCAGGTGCCGGTGGAAAAAGCTGGCTATTTGTAGATGAGGTGACAGTGGAATAAAAAATGCCCTTACGCGCCTGTTGGTTGTGTGTAAAGGCCCGAGGCCGTCCTTTGGCGGCTGACGCCGCCAAATAATGTTTCAAAATTTTCTGGGGTTATGTAAAAAGGCCGGAGGCTTTCATTTGGCGGCTGACGCCGCCAAAGGTTATTTTGAATAAACGACGTTTTGCCTCATTTTTCAAAGCAAAATAAGGCAAAACGTCGTTTATTCAAAATTTTATTTCGTCTCCGAAGGCGACGGAATACTTTTTACACAACCCCAAAAAAATATTCTTTGGCGGCTGGCGCCGCCAAAAGATTTCAATTTATGCTCATTTCTTCTCCATAGACGTTTTCTTTAAAAGCGCACGCTGGACCGCATTTACCTGGAAATTATTTACCAGACTATCTGTCTGGCTGGCCCTGCGGGCAGATACCACTTCCAGGATTAGGCCCTCCGGGGTAAGTTCATCGGTGGCAGTTAACAGGATGCCCTGGGTTTCGAATATACCGTAAAGCCGGTTTCCAACAAGATGCATAGGGATTTCTATACCTGCCCCTTCGTCTATGACGTATTCGATACCAGCTTTGTCGCGTGCGCGCAGGACATAGTCTTTTACCATAGGCATTTTATCGGACAGATATTCCGTTCGCCAGGTCCAGCTCATGGAATCTATAGGGCTTACCAAATGCTTTATCCGCACGCTATCGCGCAAGACTCCCTTGGAATAGATATGCATCCATCCTTCCCAGGTACCTGAGCATCGGTCTGGGAAGCTGGTCTGAGCCCATCCAGCAAAGACAAATAAAAGCAGGGGAAAAATCAGGGCAGTTCTCATCGTCTAAAAGTTTGAGTCCTTATTATAGAGTACATATACCTCTCCTTCTTCGTCGTCGAAGGCATAGGGGGCTTGGTATCTCAAACCAATTTTTTCCAGAACCCGGGCGGAAGCCCGGTTTCCCAGCATTACATGTCCAACAATCTGCCGCATACCAAACTTCGAGAAACCCAATTCCAGGCAAGCTTTTGCTGCTTCAGTAGCATATCCCATATTCCAATAACGGCGAAAAAACCGGAATCCGATATCGTATTCATCTGGTTCAGGCGTATATTTCAACCCGCACCAACCTAAAAATTCCCCATCTGATTTTCGGATAACGGCCCAGCGCCCGAAGCCATATTTGCGGTAGTGGTCGTAGTTTTGAAGGAATGTCCGCGCTTCTTCAATGCTGCTGAAAGGTTCGTCGCCAGTATATCGGACAACCTCCGGGTCCAGGTTCAGCAGATAAGCATTTTCTGCATCCTCTGGCACCATTTCCCTCAAATACAGTCGCTCTGTTTCTACTATCATGCCCTATTCAAGT
>CAZGOT010000088.1:347-11066 GCA_964527495.1 uncultured Haliscomenobacter sp. | reverse complement strand
TTGGGGCAGTTTCCCGGAGGCCATGTCAATATCTGGGGGCTTGCCTACACCGGTAATCTAACGGCGCGTATTGGAGAAGGGATCATCGGCAAACCGCTTTCGCAGGATTGTAATAGTCTTGCACGCGATTCGGTGCGGTTTTTCCTACCCAAAACGGACGGGGGCAGGATCAGGGGGGTTGGCTTTAACAGTGATACGATTTATGTTTGTTCTGGTGACCAGATCCCTGATTCGATTTTCTTTTCCAATACGTCTTTGGGAGCAGCGGCACAATACCGGTATATTCTGACCAATACCTCTAACCTGATTATTGCCGAACTGACCTCCGATGTACAGAATTTTGAGAATATTGGCTTTAACGAGTTGCGCATATGGGGGGTTTCGTTCACTGGCACCTTTATTTCCAATCGCAATAAAATCCTTTCCACTGCCGTATTCTCCAATGCCTGTTTTGACCTTTCTTCCAACTTTCTCACTATCGTCCGCGACAGACCAGTGGGCGGGCAGGTGAGCACGGGTAACAATGCGACCTCTGTTTATTTCTGTCCCGGCAGGGATGAGGCACCCTTAAGCCTTAAAACGAGTAGTCGCTCCCGTGCGGGATATGTGTACGTCCTAACGGATACCTTTAATGTAGTCAGGGAAATTTTTCCTTCAGCTAGTTTTAACCCAGGCCGTATTCCCGTTGGGCTTTACCGTATCCATGGACTTTCCTACACCGGGCAATTAACCGTGAAAACAGGCGATAAGCTGGGAACCGCGGGTCTGCGGCTTTCATCCAGCTGTTTTGAATTATCTTCGAATTTTATTGCCCTGACGAGAGGGGGCGAAGTGGACGGTGGGCGCCTGACGACGCTTTTTGGGGATTCCCTGTTTTACGTATGCCCTGGCGATGGGATTAGTGACCTGGTGATTATTTTTCCTCCGATTAGCACCGTCCAGGGTTCGGATTATGCTATGGTAATCACAGATGAGAAGAACCGCATTATTTTCCCTGAGGTACGCAATCCCTTGATTGATTTTGAGGGATCTGCATCGGGGATTTACCGGGTTTGGGGAATTTCCTATACTGGTGTGCTGCTGACGCAGTTCAACGCCATACTGGGCTCGTTCGCCCTTAGCTCAGATTGTTACGATTTGTCTGAAAACTTTATCACCGTAGTATCGGAGGTGCCGGTAGGTGGTACAGTTTCAACGGTAGATGGGCGTACCGACCTAATGGTAACCGGAGGGGATGGACAAGTGGATAAAGTAGCCTTTACGCGCTCGGGGGCCTCCCGAAATACGCCTTACCGCTTTTTGCTCACGACTACCAGCAACGTGATCTTGCAAATTGCGGCTCAGGATACTTTTGATTTCGAAGCGCTTCCTGCAGGTAAATACCGGGTTTGGGGGCTCACCTATTCTGGTATCCTCCTTGCGGCACCAGGTGCTAATGCGACCAGTGCACCTTTAAGCGATAATTGTTTTGCTCTATCGTCCAATTTTGTTCAAGTCGAAGTAATCTCCAAACCACTAACGGGAGCGGCACCTGGTATTCAGCCAACAGTGCGCCAAAAGGAGACCGCAGCGCGTTTCCGTCTGGAGGCATCACCTAATCCTACTTCCGGGGCGCTCCGTGCGCTGGTGTATCTTCAGGAAGATCAGCCAAGGGCTATCCGGCTTCAGATAATTTCCCTTACCGGACAAGTCTTGCAGTCTCTTGATTGGGATGGGACTCCGGGAGTCAATGAAGTACCCCTCAATCTGGAAAGTTTGAGGGCAGGGATGTATTTGCTAAAGGTACAATCCGGCAGGAGCTATGAGGTGATGCGTATTATAAAAGGGAATTAGAGGCTGGTGATAATTGCGGGAACATATAAAAAAGCCCCGCTCTGCATGCAGAGCGGGGCTTTTTTACGAAAAATCACACTTTCATTTATTCTTTGGTGAATTTTCTTTCCTTGATCCGTGCCTTTTTGCCGACCAGATCCCGCAGGTAGAAAAGGCGTGCTCTACGCACTTTTCCGCGCTTGAGGAGCTGAATTTCAGTAATGATGGGGGAAGAAAAAGGAAAAATCCGCTCTACGCCTACGCCGTTGGAAACTTTGCGTATGGTGAACGTCTTTGTTGCTCCTTGCCCTTTGATTTGGATGACATCGCCGCGGAAGGACTGAATCCTTTCTTTGTCACCTTCAATGATCTTATAGCTGACCACGATGTTGTCGCCAGGCCGGAAAGCGGGTAAATCCCGCGAGGGGGTCAACTGCTCGTGAACAAACTTGATGGCGTCCATTGGTATATGCTTTAATAAATGAAACAGGTCTCGCTTTAGCCGTGCAAAGGTAATCATTTATTCTTTTAACGGAAATACTTTTTTCTACAATTTACCGGATGAGTGTGACAAATCCTTTGTACTCATGTGCATCGCCCCTGGGCCCGGTAAAAGTTACCAGGACTACATAGACGCCAGGTGGTGCTTCCTGGCCATTATTGAATTTTCTTCCATTCCATCCTGTACCTGGAGTTTCACTTAAAAAAATCATTTCTCCCCAGCGGTTCCAGATTTGGAAACGGAAATTGCGTATGCCCGGCAGGATGCCAATTCCCTTAAAAAAATCGTTGACGGAATCTTCGTTGGGTGTAAAGGCATTAGGAAGATGGTAGGTGACGAGGGGCTTGACGTCAAGGGTTTGGGAAGAAGTATCGGTACACCCACTGGCATGCGTAACCACCAGCTTAATTTGGTACATGCCGGTATCGGGAAAAGTAAAGGTGGGGTTGCGTTCCCGGGAGAAAGCCCCTGTTCCAAAATCCCAGTACCAGGAAACAGCCCGCTCAGAGGCTTCCTTAAATTGTACCTTTGGCGAAAGGTTACTCACTTCACCAGGAGTATAGGAAAAAGCTGAGACCGGAGCCTGATAAATGGTGATGAGATCTTTGAAAAAGGTATCGGTTTTACATCCTATTGGGGAGACCAGGCTGAGCGAAACAGAGAAGACGCCTGGTTTTTCGTACACATGGGTAGGACTGATGAGACCGCTCTTACCTCCATCGCCAAAATCCCATTGGATGTCATAGGTTTCATCAATAGGGAAAGACAGGTTTTTAAAAAAGATATTACCGGGGGTACATCCCCTAAAACTATTCGGGGCAATGACGATTAGCGATGGCACAGGAAAATAAGGCACCTCCTCTGTTTTAGATGCGCTACATTGATTCGTATCTTTTACCGTGAGCGTAACCGGGATCTTACCCGGTTTACGGTAAAGGTGCTGGGTTTCTTTGCCTTTACCCTTATCCCCGTCCCCAAAGTCCCAGTCCCAGGCCGTAATGGCCCCGCTACCCGATTTGGATTTGTCGGTAAACAAAACAGGACCAGAAACACAGGTGTCGTACGTAAAAGAAAAATCGGCAGTGATATCCGGAAAGATTTTAACCTGGATATTGGCCGTATCCCCACAATCAGTTCCCGGGTTGAGAATAAGCCGGCCCCGGTAATTGCCTATTCCAGGAAAGGTCACCGTTGGTTCCCACTCGTTGAAGGTTTTTACTGCTCCGCCAATATTGAATTGCCATTCGTACTTGCTGATAAATTGTCGCTGAAAGCTTTCATTGAGAAATTTAATATCGGTAATCCCACAGGAATTCACCTCGAACTCCTTGTCGCTGATAATTTTATTTTCTTTGATATCCGCTACTACTGTTGGATCGCAATTGGCTACGTTAAACTGGAAATCCCGGAAAACCTTACTGAGTAGCTTTCCGGTAACTTTATCGTATTCATATAGGCAAACTCCGACTACATATTGTCCCAACAACTTAGGCGTGCCGGTGATTACACCGGTATTGGGGTCAATTTGTATTAAAGGATCGCCACCCATGGGGGCAACAGGCGTATAAAGCGGCTGTACGAAGTTTACGTCCCGATAGGGTGGCGGGCAGGCAGGGTTGGGATATGCCCCATTACAACCGCCAAAGGTGGGTGCCTGAACGGAAGGACCACCCCCGGCCAGGGGCGAGCAAAAGGCATAAACGAGCTGGTCTCCATCGGGGTCGGTGGCTGAATGGTCGAACTTCAGTGGATTGTTCGCACAGATGACTGTTGGCGGAAACTGGTTGAAAACCGGGCTGTTATTGCACTTTGCCTGGGCTTCCGGCGTAATTTCAATCGTATATGTGGAGCCAACGTCCCCTGGGGAGATCAGGTTGTTGACGGTGAGGTTTCTGCAGCAACGCTGATAAGAAATATGATAGCTGTCGGTAGAAAGGGGAAGCCGGATGTTGTATTGGCTTAGCCGAAACACGTAACGGCCTTGTTCAACACAAATATTCGGTGGGATAAGACAGGGATAGTCGGGTCGGGATACTGGTGTAGTGGACTGTAGCGGAACATTGAGCCGTGCGATGTAATTGAGCTGGTTGAGGCGGTCGCAGGGGGTTCCCGCACCACAGCGATAAATGGCGATAAAGGCAAAGGGGTCAAGTTGTGCACAGCCAGTGCATCCACAATCCCGGTAGATGTATAGGGTAAACTCATAATCTCCTTCTCCAAGGCACTTGTAGGTAATAGTACCTCCGATGATATGCCGCGCAGAAAGAAATGCCGGGGCTATAAAGCATAAAAAGAACAAGGATAGCAGCAATTTTTTAGCCATAACGTTTTTTCCTTTATCGCAATAAAGTAATGGTGCCTTCAAATGTTCTGGGTTTTCCTTCCTCATCGGTATAAACTGCCCGGTAAAAATACACATCCTGAGGCACTGGTTGTCCATTGTTGAACATACGGCCGTTCCAGGTATTTTCTGCTGATTCGCTTTGAAAAACCAAAACGCCCCATCGGCTGTAAATGGCAAGTCGGTAGTCTTTTGCCCCATTCAGGCCACCCAGGGGACCGAAAGTGTCATTGGCCCCGTCGCCGTCCGGGGAGAAGGCATTAGGCCAGAATACTGTCTGGGATACGGCTATCCGGACGTTCTGGGTAACGGTATCGCTACAGCCATCAGCAGAAGCGGCAATGAGCCGGATAGGGAAGTCGCCCGGTTCTGGAAAGGTAAAAGCAGGATTAGCTTCGATAGACCGTCCGAGGCCTGAAAAATCCCATTGCCAGGATTTGGCATTGGTGGAGAGGTCCCGGAACTCTACTTTTTGGTTGTTTCCCTTCGGATTCTCCGGGGAAAACGAGAAATTAGCCAGGACTCCGGTACCTATCTGAATTTCGGGGAGGCGGCTTTCGCGAAAGCATCCGTTAGGGGCACTTAAGCGTGCATTTACCTGATAAGTTCCAGGGTTGCGGTAGGTATAAACAGGACTGGCACCAGTAGCGGTGGCACCGTCCCCAAAGTTCCATCGCAGGGTTGTGCCACTGCCGGCACTGGAGAAATCGGTATTGGAAAACCGGATAGCTGCAGGGCTGCACCCTGTTAGAGAGTTGGCTTGAATGCTGAAAGGCTCTGGTAACGGAAAATAGCTGAAAGAAGTAAATGCCTCGGCAGTACACCCGTCCGCTGTCGTAACTTGCAGCCTAACCGTCTGATTACCAGGGGAAGGAAACTGAAAAGTTGGATTTTGACGGGTATCTGCAGGCAAATTGGGGCCAAAGGTCCATCGGTAACCCGTGATAGGCCGTCCACCCGCATTACTGAGGTCGGTAAACTGAAAGCTTCCCTGTCGGCAGGTATCTCCGGAGAAGCGGAAAGCAGCTATGAGCGACGGCCGCACATTCACCTGCACCAATTCGGTATCGGAGCAGATTGTACCCGGGTTGAGGATCAAACGGCCTGAATAGATGCCTGGCCCGGGAAATGAAAATTTTCCGTCCCAGTCCGTGCTGGTAAGCGGGCCACCAGGGGTGTCAAATTCCCAGCGATTAGCAGTGATAAGCTCCCGCTTGTAGCTGCGGTTTGTGAGGGTTACCGCAGTATTTCCGCAAGACTGTACGAGGAAAACACCCTGTGCATTAATGGTATCCCGCACAATCTCGGCATTTATATTATTCTCACAACGGGTAATGTTAAACTGAAAATCCCGCAGGACCTGGCTGAGGAGCTTGCCGTTCCGGAATTCTGCAACACAGACGCCAACGACAAACTGCCCGAGCTGCTGCGGTGCACCAGTCATCATTCCGGTACGGGGATCTAAACGAAAATTGGCCATGACCCCGAGCGGCTGTGCCGCGCTGTAGCCGGGACTCAGATAGTTGACCTGGGGATAGGGGGGCGGCAGGTCGGGATCAGGAGCTACCCCATTGCCGCTGTTAGGGGTTATCGTATTTTCTCCTCCTCCCAGCAAAGAGCCGCAAAGGGAATAGACGAGGGAATCCCCTTCTTTATCGATACCGGAATGATCAAAGCTGAAATTATTGCCGGCACAGAGGACTACAGGTGGAAAGAAACGGAATATGGGGCTGTTGTTGCAACTTTTTTGTGCTTCCTCTGTCAGTTCAATAGTATAGGTTGCTCCGGATCGTTCCGGTGCTGTAATATTAGTAATCGTATTATTGCGGCAGCAACGCTGGTAGGTTACAATGTAGCTGGTGTTTTCGATGGGGAGGTCCACTTCAAGGGTATAAATCCCTTCTTCCACACAAACGTTTTCAGGTACTTGTACGCAGGCATTACCCGGATCTGGCTGAATCTTGGTCACTTTTGGCGTTGACAGGTAATACGTCCGGGGCAAATTGGTCTGATTGCTCCGGAAAATCGTCACCGAAGCCGGAAAATTGCCCGGGGTAGAATCAAAATTCGATCCCGGAGCCTGACAGTCCCGGTAAATTTTGAAGGTAAAGCGATATCGCCTGGAATTGCTTTCCGGGTCATTTTGTGAAAATCCCAGGCATTCGTAGGTAATTTGTCCCCCAATAATATGGGCAGAAAATGCGGGTATCGGGGCGCAAAACAAGCATGCGGCCCGAAAGAACCTCCAGTACAATAATAATGTTCTCACAGGCGTTCCTAAAGTTTTTATTCCGAAATCCTGCAGGCAGGTATTTTATAACGGAATTTTATCAAAGGTATTCTTTCTTTTTTGTTAAAAAGTGATAAAGGGACTTTGCCTTTTGGAAAAGATAGAAAAAATATGGAAAAAACCGATACAAAGAGTAGCTTCGAAAACACAGATTTTCATCAGGAAGAAATAACTACTATTGCGGATGTCCTATGTAATGGAGGGATAGCTCTTCTACCTACAGATACCGTCTGGAGTACTGTTGTGCTTCTAAACCAGGAAAAAGGCCTCGGTAAAATGGTACATTATCTCGGTTCTGTTGCCCAGCATACATTTCCGGAATTGTTGGTGCGGGATCATCTGGAAGCCAAAAAATATCTGACCCATTTGCATCCCCGTCTCGAAACGCTTTGGACTTTCCATAGCCGGCCTTTGTCTATTCTTTTCGATAATCCTGTAAACCTTCCCGGCGATTTGTTATATCCTAACGGAAGCATTGCCATACGGGTAGCCACTGACCCATTTTTAAAGGAGGTGATCGAAAAATGTGGGATGCCTCTTATGGTGCTGCCCGCAACCACCGCCAATGGAGCACTGGCACTTAACTTTGAACAGGTCAGCAGGGATTTGGTTGCGGAAATGGACTATACTGCAGCGTATCGCCGCTGGGAAACTGCAGAAGGCGAACTTTCCGTAATGGTCCGCTTCGATAGCTCGGAGGAACTGGAATTCCTGCGGGAGTGACAGGCGGATTTGCAACTTCCAGGTAAGCATACTGCTGATTAAGTTATCGCATGCCTCAAAAGTTCTTCGCTCTATCTGGCAATTTTTTCAGCTGTGCCAAAAGCTGCTGTTGTGCAGCATAAATGAAGGGATCTTCCTCGTTCAGCACCTGGAAATACGCTTCGGTGCCAAAAAGATTTCTGGCGATATGCGCTTTTATTATGCGGGGCATTTTATCCCGCATAATAGCCCATTCCTGTCGCGGGACATCCAGTCCGGAGTCAGTGAGGAATTGATATAACTCGTCAAGATTTTTTTCCTCTATTGTAAAATGGTCAAAAAATGCCTGTCGTTTGCCCTGAAAACGATCTTTGGCCGCAGAGTAGACTTTGAGGGAAAAAACAGGAAGACGTTGTTGGATCTCCTGGAAGATAGGGCTGCCGGCAGTACTGTCTGCAGGAACGAAAATGTCCGGGGTAATCCCTCCTCCACTATACACGATTCTTCCTGCATTGGTAAAATATTTGGTAGAATCAGAAAAGACAATCTGGCCTTGGTCCGGAGGGATTTTGCTGAATGCGGTAACCCGTGTTTCGTCTGCAGCCATTTCGCTTTTGGAATAGGGTTTTTGGATAGATCTGCCAGAAGGGGTGTAATACCGCGCCACAGTGAGGCGAATAGCGGAGCCGTCCCCCATACGGTATTGTTCTTGTACCAGGCCCTTCCCGTAGGAACGCCGTCCTATAATCAGTCCCCGGTCATGATCCTGAACTGCGCCGGCGATTATTTCACTAGCGGAAGCACTTCCTTCGTCAATCAGCACCGCTATTTTGGCAATATCGAAGAATGCGCGTCCGGTGGAGTGGTAATCAGAGCGGTTTACCGCCTGGCCCTGGGTATAAACGAGGATTTCCCCACGTTCGGGAAAAATCTGGCTTAGGATATTTGTTGCCTGCTGCAGGTATCCGCCGGGATTATGGCGCAGGTCAAGGATGAGGTTAATTGCTTTATTTCGGGAGGAAAGCTGCTCCAATGCCGACAGAAATTCCTTGTCGGTAGTTGAGCTGAAACGGTTAATCCGGATATAGGCGACCTGATTGTTAATCCAGTACGCGGCATCTACACTTTTGATTGGGATTTGTTTGCGCGTGACCGATACTACTGTTTGGGTTTTGTTGGGATAACGAAGTAGTCCGATGCGGACTTTCGGGTTTTTTTCATTTCGCAGGATTTTAACAACATCCTCGGATTTCCATTTTTTTCCAGAAATCAGGGAGTCTTGAATGGAGATAATCTTATCCCCTGCGAGGATTCCGGCTTTTTGTGCCGGGCTGCCTTTCAATACGCTCACCACAATAAAGGTATCGTTGAGCGTCATAAATTCAACCCCTATTCCCAGGAATTCGCCCTCCATCTGTTCGTTGATTTTGGACAGCTCCTCAGGAGAAATATAAGAGGAATGGGGATCCAGTTGGCGCAGGATGGTCGAAATCGTTTCGTCCACCAGCTTTTGGCGGTCAATTTTATCTACATATCTGGCTTCGATATAGCGGAGGAGTTCTTCCAGTTTATGCCGTCCGTCCGTTTGTTCCCTTGCAAGAACATCTCCGGAATCCGGTCCGGACAAACGCATCCCGATGACTATCCCGAGGGAGAGGGAAAGGGCGAGTAAAAAAGGCAGCCATGTAGTAAATCGGGAGGCTGGAGGAGTTGGTTTTGCCTGCATAATGGGCACTTTGAGTTTTTTATACTTCGGAATGGAGAAATCTTTTGCCTTTAATAAATTCTAAAATCATAAAAAAAGGCGGTATTTCTGGATTATTTTAAAAAAAATGAGATATTAGCGTACTTTGTTTAAAAATAAGACAATTTTATCGTGAAAAATATAGAGATAGATAAGCTGGACAGGCAGATTTTGTCTATGCTAATGGAAAATGCTAAAATTCCTTATACAGAGATTGCAAAACGACTGTATGTTTCAGGGGGCACTGTACATGTGCGAATGAAAAAACTGGAAGACGCAGGGGTTGTAAAGGGATATAGCGTAGATGTGGATTATGCCAAAATTGGTTATGATATCAGTGCTTTTTTAGGCATTTACCTGGATAAAAGTTCTTTGTACAAAGAGGTCGTGGCTGCGTTGGAGGGTATTCCTGAAGTGGTCGCTGCCTATTATTCTACTGGCCTATACAGTATTTTTCTCCGTATTATCTGTCGGGATACCAACCATCTGCGGGAAGTACTGCACGAGAAAATCCAAAAAATTGAGGGCATACAACGTACAGAAACCTTTATTTCACTGGAAGAAAGTATCAACCGGCACCTCGGTATCCTGGATGGGGAGGAATTACCTTAGCAGCGGTGGGGCACTTTCACAGACTTCCTATTAAAGTGGACATATGCAGGAAGCCTGTGAAAGATGTTCCCATGGACCCGTGTTCAGAAACAGGTCAGGCGCCGAGGTAGTTTTTGAGTAATTTGCTCCGGTTAGCGGAGCGTAATTTATTGATTGCTTTATCTTTTATCTGACGGACCCTTTCCCGGGTCAGGCCGAATTTTTCGCCTATATCCTCCAGGGACATGGGGTGTTCTATGCCGATGCCAAAATAAAGTTTAATCACATCACACTGTCGGTCGGTGAGGGTGCTGAGAGAGCGTTCAATTTCCCTTCTGAGGGACTCGTTATAGTCGAGTTCCTGATCCGTATTCGGGGTGCTGTTATTCTCCAGCACATCGAGGAGGGAGTTGTCCTCACCTTCAACAAAAGGAGCATCCATGGAAACATGGCGGGCAGCTACTCCGAGGGTTGTCTCTACCTCTTCCGTAGGGATATCGAGTAGTTCAGCGAGTTCTTCCGGAGAAGGCTCACGTTCGAACTCCTGCTCCAGTTCGGAGAATGCCTTATTGATTTTATTCAGGGAGCCGACTTTGTTAAGCGGGAGGCGTACGATGCGGGATTGTTCCGCCAGTGCCTGGAGGATAGATTGGCGAATCCACCAAACGGCGTAGGAGATGAACTTAAAGAGGCGGCCGGGCGGCGGGCAGCGGCTGCGACAGCGCGCAGACGGCGGC
>CAZGOT010000088.1:0-337 GCA_964527495.1 uncultured Haliscomenobacter sp. | reverse complement strand
ACCAAACGGCATAAGAGATGAATTTGAAACCCCGGGTTTCGTCGAAGCGCTGGGCGGCTTTTATAAGACCCAGATTACCTTCATTAATAAGGTCACTAAGGGAAAGACCTTGGTTTTGGTATTGTTTGGCAACGGAAACCACGAAGCGCAGATTGGCTTTAGTGAGTTTTTCCAGGGAAGCCTGGTCGCCTTGTTTTATTTTTTTTGCAAGTTCTACTTCTTCTTCGGGGGTGAGCAGGTCAACTTTGCCAATTTCCTGAAGATATTTTTCCAGGGATTGGCTCTCCCGGTTCGTAATAGATTTCGTGATTTTTAACCGTCTCATCTAATTATTCGC
>CAZGOT010000087.1:0-11071 GCA_964527495.1 uncultured Haliscomenobacter sp. | reverse complement strand
ATACACTTCATCCTGTTCGTTTGCCGCAAGCGCTTTTTTTAATTCCTCCTTCTCCGGCAAAGATTCCACAAGCTTGAACAGTTGTGTTATATTCCGGTCAATTTCGTTCTGACGGCCCTGAAGCACTGCCGCATTTCTGGCTAAATCATTGGCTTTTTCCCGAATTGCTGTAGCTTGCTCAGCATTTAGGATGGCTTGCTGGAACGTCAAAAGGCTTTTAAAACCCAGAGTACTTGCCTTTTCAGATAGGTCGAACTTTCATGGATTTCCTTTTCCAATCCGCTGGCATTTTGTTCCTGGTTTTGGATAGAAGTTTCCAGATCCCGCACCTGGCCTGCAAGGGTATTGAGCGCATTTCGACTGTGATCCACTTTTTCGCTTTGCTCTTGTATTTTGTGCTGCATCGCCTCTTTTTGAGCAATAGGATCCTCCTCCCCCATCAGGGAAATTCGCTCGCTGCGAAGTTTGTCAAATTGTTCCTGTAGCTCAGTCGCTTGTTTGGCGCTCGTTTCTTTTAGTGACACAAGATTTTTGAGGTCCAGTTGTTGGTTGGCAAGTTGGTTTTCTATTATCAGGTAACGCTCTGATGCGTCGCGTAACTGTTGTTGTTTTTGTGTAAATACATCTCTGTGCGCCGAGAGTTGGGAAAGGGCTCTATTGGCCAAATCGCGGGAGAAGGCAATGTCGTATTTGCCAAAACTGGATTTTAGCCATTGAGATTTGGTCTCCAACAAGGTACTATTATCGAGGTAGGACTTGCTGGTCTGATTCAGGCGTTCTTCTGCCACCAATACAGCAGATTGGAGTTCGTGCCGTTTAATTTTTGCTGCGGTGAGGTTTTTTTCCGACTCGAGGAGTGCCTGATGGGTTTGGATCAATATTTCGTTACTTTTCTGGAGATTTTGAAGGTCTGATTTTGCTGTATGTATTTCTTCACGTATAATGGAATGGCTTGCGAAGTTTCCCGGATGAGCCGCCATTCTGGACTCAAGAGATTGGAGCAGGTTATTTTCCTCCAGTACGGAGTTCAGTTGGGCAATTTGGTTGCCAATTGTGAGATGTTCCTGCAGAAGCGTTTGCTGTTTGTTAAAAGCCTCCTTTACCTTATCCCGGCATTTGTCACGGTCCACTCTGGCTTGGTCCACGAAGCGTTCGATGTGCTGGTGCCGGAAGGGGTGATCTGTAGAGAAGCAGAGCGGACACGGATCGCCGCTGCGTAAGTTAGACCGGTCTGCATCGTAGTTGGCAATGCGCTGTTGCTGCTCAAAAATTGCTTCCCGGAGCTGTAAATCTGCTTCCAGTTCTTCCGTTGACTCTATGGCAGAGAGGATTGCAATACCAACTTTCCGATCGGCAATTCGCAGGGATTCCAATGCTGCTAACTGCTTACTGCGTTCGCTGAGCAAATTCCGGTAATCGAGGAAAGCCTGTTCGAAGGTTTCCAGTTCCCGGCACCTGTTGGAAAGGGTATCCAGGTCTTTTGACAAAATTTGCAGTAGGGAGCTACGATCCCTTGGATATTGTGGCGGTACAGCTCCATAAAAACGTTCTTCAAGCTCCTGTACCTGCTTTTCGAGCTGTTCAAAATCTGCACAAATATTTTGGAAACTGGCAGATTTTTCCTCGAAAGCCTTTTGAAGATTTTGCAAATTGATATGCTCATCCTCCACATTTTTTACCAGTACAGCATAATTGCGGCATTCATTTTCTATCAGAGCATACTCTTCTGATATTTCCGTCCATACCTTATGGCTGCTTATCCATTCTTTTAGGTCATCGTTCTCCTGACGAATTTTTTGCAGTGTGTGTTCGCTTTCTGCTACTTTTTGCTGGCCATCCAAAAAATTTGCCTCACAGCGCCTTGCATTAGTCAAAGCAGCCTGAAGCGGGATATTGCGCTCCTCCATGCGCAAATCGTACTCAAGCGTTTTTTCCCAGACAGGCGTTTGTGCCTGGAAAGAAGATAAAAGTTGGTTGTATTGGGAGTCCAGCAGGTCAAGGGAAATTTGTTCCTGTTCCATTTGCTCTTTTGTCAAATGGAGGCTTTTTGTATCGCTGGAAAGTTTTTCCTGCAATTTTTTCAAATTTTCCTCATTCCTATCCAGATTTTGTAATTCAGCGCTAAAGGGATAAGCAAGATCGTGCAGCTGGAGGCGTTCCAGAGCTGGAGCCAACGCTGTTTGTTCTTCCTTTAGCTGTTCCTGGCTTTTGACAATTTGCTCTTTTATTTCGAGGCCGTTCTCATAGGCCTTTCGATCGGCAATTTGTTGGCGGAGTTGTTTGGAGGCTGCAGAAGCAAATGCGGCTTTGGATTGAAAGGAGGCAATTTCTTCCTGAATCTGGGAAATTTGTTGTTCGTCGAGTAAATTAAGCTGGTTTATTTCCGCCTTAATGTCGTCGAGTTTTTTTACTTCCAGTTTCCATCGCTCAAAAGCAGCTTTGGAGATTTTGGAATATATTTCTGTTCCGGTGATGCGCTCGAGCAAATTGCTGCGGTCTGCGGCGTCGGCATCCAAAAAAGCTGCAAAATCGCCCTGGGCGAGTAGGACGGACCTGCGAAAGCGGTCGAAATCAAGCCCTGTTATTTCTTCTATGGCGGTATTGGATTCGCTGGCACCATTGGCAATCCCCAGAAAACTACCTGATGTCGTATCCCATTTTGATAACATCCGGCTGGGTTCCTGGATTTTTCCTTCCACAAGATTGCGCGCACGGCGTAGAGTCCAACGCGCAAGGTAAATCCCTTCATTGGTTTCGAAGGTGACTTCTGCCATACTATCGGCAGCACCATAGGACATTACTGGTTTGGTATCTTTGGAATATCTGGGCACCCGGCCATAGAGGGCAAGGGTGATGGCGTCCAGAATGGTGCTTTTCCCTGCCCCGGTATCCCCAACTATTGCAAACAAGCCAGTATGCGCAAGCGGGGGCTTTTGGAAATCAATCGTTGCCTCCAGGCGGAGGGAGTGCAGATTTTTGATAGTGATACTTAGGATGCGCATACGATACAATTAGGGTTCGACGTCATTTTCATTCATCCAATCAAGCAGTTCACGAAAGGTGGATTCAAGCTCTGGGTATTGGTCTGACAATTTGCCCTCGATCTCCAGCCTGCGACGGAATACCTCCAGGGGTTCCAGTGTTTTGAGCGATTCTGCAGTTTGTGGCCGCAGGATGGTAGGAATTGCCGATTGAACCCGAATTTTGAGGAGTTCCAGGTTAAAATCAGCACAGTATTCCCGGAGTTCGTCATCCAGTCCGGGGTGAATTTTATCTGCATGGACGATTACCTCTACCCAAGACCGAAGGGCATCCGCATGGTGCCTTGTATCGTATTCCTGTAATTTCTCTTTAACTTTTTCCAATGTACCTTCGATGGTTTTCAATCGCCTGAAAATGGGAAATGGGACGAACTTACTGGAGCTGAGTTTATTACCGGAATATTCCAGGACATACACACCTTTTTCGTCTTTGGTCTCACTGAAGCTGAGGGGTATAAGCGACCCGGAATAGCGGACGCGTTCCACGCCACCCACTATTTGAGGGCGATGGATATGTCCTAGCGCCACGTAGGAAAAAATTTCAGGAAAACCACGGGCTTCGATATTTTCTAAAACACCAATATATATGTTGTTCTGTTCACCCGAACTTTCTGCCCCAACGGCAAAAAGGTGGGCCATACAGAGAATGGGAACGTTTTCTTCCTGAAAGCCAAGGGCATGTTCACCAACTTTACTGAAATAGTCCTGAATGGCTTCCCGTATCCGCACCAACCGTTCCGGGCCTGATTCCCCGGGGATAGTTGCCCGGAGATCGCGTTCCCGCAAAAAAGGCACTGCTGCGACCACTGCTTCCAGTTGGCCGGAGTCTGTACGCAATTCCAGGAGGGCTTCCCGATGGTTGGCTGGTGCCGCTCCTGCTACAAATACATGGAGGTATTGCAAAAGTTCCCGAGGTGCATCCAGCATGCCGGGGGCATCATGATTGCCACCAGTAATGACAACATATCGGCAGTGGGTCTTCAGGAGGGCGGTAAGGAATTGGTAGTACATTTTCCGCGTAGGAAAGGGTGGGTTACCAATATCGAAAATATCCCCGGATACCAGCAGGATGTCAATATTTTCCTTCTGGATGATCTCTAACAAAAAATCCAGTGCCATTTGCTGTTCTTTAGCACGATCGTTTTGCAGAAACCGCTGCCCAAGGTGCCAGTCTGAGGTGTGGAGAATACGCATAGTGGGGAGGAGAATAAGGTCGGTAACGGAAAATAAAAGAAAATATTGTACAGTTGGCAGCAAAAAAGAAGCATTAGCATCAGGTGCCCAATTCTTCGAAGTTCCCGGTCTTGCGGTTTTTAGCAACAGAATGCCAGGGGAAGTAGCGCCCATTCATGACTACAAATATTCCCGGAGGTAGAATCTGAACAAAGGCAAGGGCACTGCCGAGGTTGAAGAAACCATCGGATGAGGTGCCGAAGGCATAGGGGATCATGGCTCCGGTAAGCACGATAGTTTTGTCCGCAACATCCGTTTGTGCCAGAAAAGCCGCGGTTTCGACAATGCTATCAGTGCCGTGGGTAATGAGTATTTGCCGGTGGGGTGAACGGCGACAGTTGTGGGCAATTATCGAACGGTCTTCGGCGGTCATTTCCAAACTATCCACCATCATGAGGGTTTTAACGTCTGTTTCCAGGGTACAGCGACCTCTTTCGAGCATTTCCGGAACGTTGGAGTCTTTGAAATCCAGCGTACCGCTCAGATAATTGTACTCTTTGTCAAAAGTGCCGCCGGTAATGAAAATTTGGATCATGCCAATATAGGATTATACTCTTGCAAAGATAGCGAGAGAAAACCGTGCCTGCTAAAAAAATAACGTTCTCTGCAATTGTCAGAAAAAAGTTGGTTTTGAAATGTTCGAACGATTTTTGATTTTTTTGAAGCATAAGCAAAAAAATGTCTTTTTCCAGCAATTCAACCTTATATTTGTGATATCAACGTAGTATAACCTTGACTAGCTACCTTAAGTAAGGAGATGTATTTCTGGATATATGCCTTTTTTTCCGGACTTTTGTTTTTCCTAAGTATATCATTGATTATCAGGAAATCCGTTCTCAGTAGTAGGCTATTGGGTTTTCACTTTCTGATAATGGCATTTATTCTCGTGGTGGTCCATTTAAACTTTAGCGGGCAAATGCGCTTTTTTCCCCAATTTTTCAAAACAGCATCTCCAGCTGGTTATCTGTTGGGCCCTTCGTACTATTTTTTTGTCCTGGCTACTTTGCGCAAAGATTTTAAGTTTAGGTGGGTACATTTGCTGCATCTTTTGCCCTTTATCCTCCACATAATTGAGCTCACGCCCTTTTTTATATCTTCCACGCAGGAAAAACTGGAATCGTATAATGTTTTTTTTGATTTTGCTAGTAAAGATCCTTTACAAGTCAAATGGGGATATTTTTCCTACCGCATCAATGTCATTCTAAAAGTAGGCCTGGCAATCAGTTATTTCCTTGCCAGTCTTTATGTTGTCTTATCGGTACCAAGGGAATCCAGCCTGCATAGGAGTAGTACCGCAAGGAAAATACTCACTTGGATTAAAATGGACATTTTCATCAAGCTACTAATCTTTTTCTTCACTATAATGGTTTACGTGTTTTTTTGGTTGTTTCCGGATTCAATATACAGATTACACTTTTACACTTTTCCCTTAAGTACCTTTCTTTCTTCTTTGCTATTACTCTTTTTTCCAGAGTTATCCCTTTTTGAATATTTGTCCGTTTCCAATGAAAAAGAAGACAAGGGAAAAAACAGAAACTGGCAGTCTGCCAGTGTTGCCGATGCTAACATATCGCTGTTAACAGGTATTCCTTCAGAAAAAGACGGGTATGCAAATGGATGTACAGAAGTGATGAATTTAGAAGGGTCGGGATTTTTAGATGCTCTGAGAAAAGCCCTGGAGGATAATTATTTTAAAGAAGAACTGGACGTTCCAGCGCTGGCGAGGATAATGCATTTGAGCGAGCGCAGTTTGTATCGAAAAATAAAAGATGCCGATGGTAAGAGTCCGAGACAGATACTGATGGATTTTCGGATGGAGAAAGCATACGCCTTAATCCAGAACGATCCGAATAAGTCAATCTCCCAAATCGCAATAGAAGTTGGATTGAAAAGCAATGGCAATTTTTCTTCAGGCTTTTTTGAGAAATATGGCATTTTACCCCGGGAATTTCAAAAAAAAGCCAAATCACCCGGTTAGGATGCTTCTTGAACTGTATGTATTCTGCCATTTCTTGGAGAAATTCTGCCAATTGCAAATACCGTTTTGTAAAAAATTTCTTCTTAGCCTAGATTTGGACTTTCAATAAGCTTATCAAATCATAGTGTTTCATAGTGTGAGGGGGAACAGGAAATAGTACCTTTCCCCTTTTTTTATTGAATAGGATAGCGACAAGTGCATCGAGGGCGCCGAATGGCAAATTTAGTACAACCTTCCTCTTTTCCGTTGGAATTTTCCCAAGGAGGGACTATCTTGTAAGATAACTTGCAATACCTGAAATCACGTACTATCTATGAATAAAATACAAGAGATAAAGGGGGTGATCCCCCCGATGGTGACGCCATTTGACCGGGATTGCGAAGTGGATTACGCAGCCCATCACCACAATATCAGCCTTTGGAATGCGACCGAACTAGCGGGTTATCTCGTATTGGGATCAAACAGTGAAGCTTCATCCCTGAGTGAGGCAGAAAAATTGGAACTCATCGCCCGCACTGCCGCCGCTGCGGCGCCCGATAAAATTATCCTTGCCGGCACAGGAATGGAATCCACCCGCGAGACCATCCATTTGACCAGGGCCGCCCAACGGGAAGGCGCCCATGCGGCACTGATCCTCACCCCCTTTTATTACCGGGATGCGTACAAGGATGAACAGTTGATCAAGCATTTTCAGGAGATTGCCGATTCGGTTGAGATTCCTGTATTGGTGTACAACGTCCCGAAGTACACCAATGTCAACTTATCTAATCACGTTATCCAGACATTGAGCCAGCATCCCAATATTGTCGGCATGAAGGACAGTAGCGGTAATGTTGCCCAATTGGTAGAGTTTCAGCGGGTAGCAGACCCCTCCTTCCAAATCCTTGTCGGCACAGCGGGAATCTGGTACCCTGCCCTTGTCCTCGGGGTCAAAGCAGGGATTATGGCCCTGGCCAACTGTGCTCCGGAGGCCCTTGTAGCCGTACAAGCACTTTACGACAAAGGAGATACTGCTGCAGCCGAACGCCTTTACCGAAAATGGGTGCCTGTTAACCACGCCGTTACTGCTACCTTTGGTGTACCAGGACTTAAATATGCCTGTACGCTTCGAGGTTATGCGGGTGGTTACGCACGAGAACCCCTGCAAGAGACGGCAGAACAAGGGAAGCAGGCTATTGCTACGTTGATTGCTGCAGCAGAGGTGTAAAAGGCCGGAGGCCAATATTTGGCGGCTGACGCCGCCAAATATTATTTTGAATGGGCGCTGTTTCATCTCATTTTGCGAAGCAAAATGAGATGAAACAGCGCCCATTCAAAATTTCCTTTCGCCGCCGAAAGCGGTGGAATAGTTTTCGGACATTCCCATACTATTGATAACCCCTGAAAATAATTATTTGGCGGCGAATGCCGCCAAATAATTATTTTCGAACGTACATCACCTCTTTCACAGCCCGGATAATTTTAGCTGGGCTGGGCAGGTATTCCTCTACGAGGGTAGCTGCAAAGGGCAGGGAAGTATCTGCTGCATTGACACGGACTACAGGAGCGTCCAAATAATCGAAAGCATTGCGCTGGATGACATAAGCCACCTCGGCGGAGACACCTGCAAAAGGCCAGGATTCATCAATTACTACGAGCCGGTTGGTTTTTTTCACGGATTCGACAATCGTACGCACGTCGAGCGGGCGGATTGTACGTAGGTCTATTACCTCAGCGGAGATCCCTTCTTTTTCCAGGGCTTCGGCTGCTTCCAGGGCGGTAAGTACCATTTTGTTAAAAGAAACCAAAGTAACATCTGTGCCCTGGCGGCGCACGGCTGCTTTGCCTATTGGAACGAGGTATTCTCCCTCCGGCACAATACCTTTGTGGGCATACATCAACTCTGATTCCATAATACAGATGGGATCGTCATCGCGGATAGCTGATTTGAGCAAGCCCTTGGCATCAGCGGGGTCTATACAACTGATTACTTTAAGACCCGGCACGTTGGCCATCCAGCTTTCGAAGGTCTGGGAGTGCTGTTGAGCCAATTGCCCGGCAGAGCCCGAGGGGCCGCGGAAAACAATCGGGCATTTGTACTGGCCTGCCGATTGGGACAACGTTTTCGCCGCATTATTTACGATCTGGTCGAAAGCGAGGATCGCGAAGTTCCAGGTCATGAATTCGACGATTGGCCGCAGGCCGTTCATGGCAGCACCCACCCCGATACCGGCGAATCCGAGTTCTGCAATGGGGGTATCCAGTACCCTTCGGGCACCAAATTCTTCCAACATACCCTTGCTCACCTTGTAGGCTCCATCGTATTCTGCCACTTCTTCTCCCATGAGGAAGACGGTTTCGTCCCTACGCATCTCTTCGATCATGGCCTCACGAAGGGCGTCCCGCAACGTTAATTCTCTGGACATAATTTCGGTTTTCCTGTTATTTTGAGTTTAATCAAACTTTCGGCCTGCAAAAATAGCAAGTCTGCCGGAAGTGCATGAAGCATATAGGCAAAACTTTTACAACTATTTATCCAGGAATACTGTTTCGTATTTCGAAAGCTTTTTATTTTTCATTTTACCGTCAGGAAAACTGTCAAAACCGCCTTTTTGTTCGGGTTGACATATAAAAGGAGGTGGAGGGCTTTAAAAAAGATAGGGTAAAATACTATATTTGCTATACAAACCGTTTACAGATTAAACAACATTCAGGCCGTTGGCCCAATAACCAGAAAAAAGCATTATGATTCGCCGTTTCATTAAGAGCCGCTCATTGCAAATTGCTGTTGTATGTGTAGTGCTGCTTGGGCAGTCCTGCAACCGGGGCGTTGGTTGTCCGACCAAATTTTCCCTCTTTGAAATGCCTGGGGAATTACTCCGTGCCATTTCGGTTTTCTTTTAATCCAAAACTTGGAAACTGCTCCTGAAATATTTTTGACCCAGGACGGTTCACATTCTGTTGTGGCCCGCCGGTTCGGGGTTAGTTACCATTCCAAATACGGCGCATTGCAAGAGTCCATGCATGTCTTTATAGATGCTGGGCTCAAGCCGTTGTTACGTCCGGGAGGCCGCTTATCGGTTTTGGAAGCAGGTTTGGGCACAGGGCTTAACGCTTTTCTGACCTATCTGGAAGGGGAAAAAGTCCTTGCCGAAATTTTCTACGAAGCGATTGAAGCTTTTCCTCTGGATCCCGACTTCGCAGCGGGTTTAAATTTCCCTGTAATTTTGCAAGTCCCTGACCAGGGACAGGTTTTCGAAGCTATACACCAACTGCCTTGGGGCACTATCCATACCTTTGGACCACGGTTTACATTCCGCAAAGTTTTGGGGCGATTCGAAGATTACCATTCCGAAAACACTTTTGACGTAGTATTTTTCGATGCCTTTGCCCCGGGTGCCCAGCCAGAGGTATGGGAAACCGAAGTCCTAGACCACTTTTATCAGGCCTTGCGAAGTGGTGGGGTCCTGGTAACTTATTGTGCCAAGGGAGAAGTCAAAAGACGCCTGCGCGCATTGGGTTTTCAGGTTGAAACACTGGCAGGCCCTCCGGGCAAGCGGGAAATGGTGCGGGCAGTCAAGCCTTAGGTCCCTTTAGATCTTTTTTCTTTGCTGGTCCACGTGTTTTTTTCTTCCCTTTCCCGGAGCCATCTTCCTGGGTAGCTTCTCCCCCTGCCTTTGGCTTGATGACGTTGAGTTTACCCTCTTCGCCATACAACTTCCTCGACATTTTATTGTATGCCAGTGCCGCCTCCTCTGCAGTAGCGAACATCCCGATATGCACCGATTTCCGGTTGACCGAAATTACTGCCCGGAAGCGGTTGTTTTCTTTGTAAACACCCGTGTATCCCGCTTTGCTGGAAGTTTTCCGCTTACGGCTTGCGATGGATCTGGAGCGGTAGGCCAGATTTTCCAGACGGCAATCGAGTTTATTGCCGTTCTTTGCTCCCACCAGATTGCGCTCCGACGATTTTGTAGTACCTAGAAATTTCTCCGCAAGAAGTTTATGCAGGTAGATGGTTTCTGTTTTGTAACTACCGTCCGCTTTTCTCCAGGTTTTTTGGAAGACGGCGCATCCGCTGGAATGCCTTCTTAAGTTATTGATGAAATCAACTTTTACGAGGTAAGGATCAGTGGTTAGAAATTCATAGCATTGATCATCCAACAAAACGGTTTCATCAGAGTTTTTAAGTTTGACCTTGTAAAGCACAAATAGAAGTTTTAGGTGAGTCCGTGCCATAAACCTCTATGCTGGAATAGCCTTAGCCGGGAGTAGATTTAGAAAAACATAAACCTGAAGAGCCGTGTTTCGCTGCGGATGGATTGGCTTTTGGAGAATCCAACTTTTAGTTCCTACGCTGACGCGGGAACATAGCAGTAAAGGCACAGACAATAAAGGCTGCAGCTACAAATTTCAATCCTCGCGGGCAGGATGAAATGTTGTTCATGGGCTCCCAAAAGATGGGACTAAACTCCTGTTAAACTCCTGATGTCTTATACAAGGGGATATTGGGTCATATCAATCGCCATAAAAATACAAAATCTTTGAAAGTTCATAACTTTGATTTTAATTTAATGTTGTTTTGGCCCCTTTTTTTCTGAAAATCCCTTAAAATGCCATTAATTAGAGAAGCACGGATGATGCGAAGGTGTTTTGACCTCGCAAAAAGGGGTATAGGAAGCGTTTCCCCCAACCCTCCTGTGGGGGCTGTCATCGAAAGCAACGGACGGATAATCGGTGAAGGCTTCCACGAAAAATTTGGTGGTCCGCATGCGGAAGTTAATGCAGGAGCTAGTGTCACGCCTGAGGATAGAAGGCTGCTTCCGGAAAGTACGTTGTA
>CAZGOT010000086.1:0-11075 GCA_964527495.1 uncultured Haliscomenobacter sp. | reverse complement strand
GCAAAATGAGGCAAAACATTGTTCATTCAAAATTTTATTTCGCCGCTGAAGGCGGCGGAATACTTTTTACACAACGCTTTAAAAAATATTCTTTGGCGGGGCAGGCCGCCAAAAGACTTCTCGGACAGCCCCATACTTTTGAGAGGCCCCCCTTTGGTAGTGAAATCACTCTAAGTACTTATTAGACAGCGTCTTCCTCTTCGTCTTTCCCTTTTTTTTGTTTGTCAGATAATTTTTTGTCGGTCGTGTGGTCGTCCAGGAAACGGTTAATTTTGGAGATATCGAGGTTGGACTTCACCTCTCCCATCTCGTTAATGCGGAGTTCGAGCCCTTCCAGCTCTTCATGAACGTTTTTTTTCCCTTTTTCTTTTTTTTTCCCTGGCATATCGTTGTGGTTTTGTTTTCTGTTGGAATCCTTCCCTGTGGGGATTGCCGCCTAAGGGTGCATTTTATCCAAAATATCTGGAAAATTGGGGTTGTTCCAGTATCAACCTGCTTCAGGCAGGGTATCGAATAAAGCTGCTGATCGCTCCAGTCTTCTGCGTACTTCTGCGGCTCCGAGCAGGGCGATCATATCAGCGACCCCTGGACCTTTGGTAGAACCAATCAGGGCAATGCGGAGTATCGGCAACAAATCTCCAGCCTTGAGCCCATTTCCCTGCATAAAGCTGTCCAGGGCTTGCTGAACGTGTTCTGCATCGGGTTGTGGGATTAGGTCGAGGGCACCGGCAAGTTGGGGAAGCAGGTCGCGAAGCTCGCTGTTCCATTTTTTTGCTACGGTTTTTTCATCAAATACAGTATAGTCTTCCAACAGGCAGGCACCGTTTAGCCAGAAATCGTGTAGTAGCACGGCACGTTCCTTCATCAGCCCGCAGAATTTTTCCAGGAATGCGTCTTCCGGGAAATGCCCCTGGGCTTCGAGGAGAGGGCGGACCTGTCTGGCCAAATCGGCATTACTACTTTGCAGGATATGCTGCTGGTTGTACCATCTTGCCTTATCATAGTCAAAACGGGCACCTGAGCGCCCTATTTTTTCTATGCTGAAGGCTGCGGTGAGTTCTTCGATAGAAAACATTTCCTGTCCGGTACCTGGGTTCCATCCCAGGAAAGCCAGGAAGTTAAGTACTGCCTGGGGCAAAAACCCTGCTTCCCTGAAACCAGTGAAGGAGTCCTCTTCCCCTTCCCCTTGCCAGGAGATGGGAAAAACCGGAATGCCCAGGCGTACCCCGTCCCGCTTGCTCAGCTTGCCCTGACCTGTCGGTTTGAGAATAAGCGGCAAATGCGCAAAATGGGGCATTTCCCAACCAAAAGCCTGATACAACAGCACGTGATGTGCTGTGCTAGGTAGCCACTCCTCTCCGCGGATGACATGGGTAATCTGCATCAGGTGGTCGTCTATGATGTTCGCCAGGTGGTAGGTGGGCATGCCATCTGATTTAAGCATGACCTTATCGTCGAGCTCGTTGCTCTGAAACCGTACAGTCCCCCGCACAAGGTCTTCCACTACGATAGTTTCGTCAGCAGGTACTTTTAGCCGGATGACCCATCCCTCGCCTGTCGCAAGGCGTTTGCTGACTTCCTCTTCCGGAAGAGTCAGACTGTTACATAAACGCATTCTGGACAAGCTATCGTATTTGAAAGCCGGCTCATCTTTTTCCTGCACGCGTGCGCGCTCCGCTTCAAGTGCCTCCGGCGTATCAAAAGCATAATAGGCTTTCCCCGCTGCTACAAGTTCGAGGGCATATTTATGGTAAATGGCTTTGCGTTCGGATTGGCGATATGGACCAAAAGGGCTATTGCCAATCCCAGGCCCTTCGTCGAGTTGCAGGCCAAGCCATTCCAGCGATTCCAGAATATAGGCCTCCGCACCCGGGACGTAGCGGTTTTGGTCGGTATCCTCAATACGTAGGATAAATGTACCTCCTGTCTTGCGGGCAAAAAGGTAATTATAGAGAGCCGTCCGGATACCTCCGATATGGAGTGCACCGGTCGGGCTTGGTGCAAATCGAACGCGTGTACCTGACATGGTTGATTATTGGTTTTATGCTTCCCTTGGACCGCGCAAAGTTGAGGAATTTCCATCATACTGCCGTTTTTTTTCTCTGGAAAGGTAGAGGAAAAAGCTTTTTTGAAAATTTCAGATTCCGCCGCCTGCAGCAGCGAAAGAAAGTTTTGAATATTATGGGGTTGTGTAAAAAGTATCAAACATGGGGTTGTGTAAAAAGGCCGGAGGCCGTCATTTAGCGGCTGACGCTGCCAAATAATATTTTGAACGACGTTCAAAACTTTTTGGGGTTGTGTAAAAAGTATTCCGCCGCCTACGGCGGCGAAAGAAAATATTTGGCGGCGTCAGCCGCCAAATGAAATGCCAGGGACTTTTTACACAACCCCATACTTTTTTTACACAACCTCATACTTTTGAGAAACACCAAATATTGTTTCGTCGCTGAAGGCGGCGAAATAACATTTACCCTATCATCCCCAAAATTTTAGAAAAAAAACACCATTTTTTGCAGCAATTCGGCAAAAAATGGCGTTACACCCTAAATATATAAAAAAATAGCGTTTACTGGCAGCAAAAAGAAACGTATATACGTTACTAATTATAATCCATGAACATTTAAAAAAAACAATTATGTACTTCATCAAGTCACCCCAATTCGTAAAAAACCTGTTTCCCAATTTTACCTGGCGGATTCCTACAAACGAAAAGCGGTTGTTCCTGACTTTTGACGATGGACCGGTTGCTGAGGTCACCCCCTGGGTATTGCGTACTCTTGCAGCATTCGATGCTAAAGCGACCTTTTTTTGTGTGGGCGAAAATATCCGCAAACAAGCGCAGATATTTGCCCAAATCAGGGAAGAAGGGCATTCTGTTGGGAATCATACGTTGAACCATCTCGATGGCTGGGCTACGGAAAACATTCCGTATTTCCACAATGTCCGCCATTGTGCTTCTTTGGTCAACTCCGGGCTTTTCCGGCCACCCTATGGCCACTTAAAGCCTAAACAGGCACAGTTTCTGCAAAGACACTACCGCATTGTTATGTGGGACGTGCTCAGCGGGGATTTTGACCCTTCCCTATCGCCCCGTCAATGCTTCGAGAATGTCGTCAACCACGCAGGACCAGGTTCGATTGTGGTCTTTCACGACAGTTTGAAGGCGCGTGAGCGGCTCGAATATGCCCTGCCAAAAGTGCTGGAACACTTTTCTGCCCAGGGCTATCGCTTCGAAGCACTGAATGAACACCAAACCTCGGTTGTGGTACCCAATCTGAAAATCGCCTGAGTACCTGCCTGCCGAAAAATGCAATGCTTTATTCATAAAGGAGCTGCTTCCTCTCTGTAGGAAGCAGCTTTTCTTTTTCCGCAACCGGGCTACATATTCATCCAGTAGGTGAATTTGAGAACGAGGGCCCTGTTTTTGTTGACAAAATCGTCAGGGAAGTAATTATCGGTATATACCACGAAGAGATCCGAGACTGGTGCGAACCGCCATTGGAACCGGGAGTTGATGTTGATATTATCTATTTGGTTATTGTATTGGATGAAAGTGGTCCAGAATACGCTGCGGGAAAAAGTAAAATCAAAGCGGGGGCCTATGAGGAGAAGATCCGCATCGGCATAAGGTGCGGGCAGCCGGATGCGGTTGGCGCTGAAATCCAGGGACACAACAGCATAGGGCTGAAAACGAAAATTGAGCGACCCGTTCAGGTTCAGCCTGGAGCCGTTGTAGTAGGCACCACTGCGGGTATCGAGCCGAAAATTGACGGTTTTGCGGAAATCAGAAGTGTAGGAGGCTACGATAAGGTTTTGTGGGTATTCGGTACCACTTGGTAACTTCCGGCCGCCGGTATTGGTAGGATCAAAGGGAAAAAAGAGATAGACATATTCCCTGCGCAGACGTAGGTTAAACATAGCCGTATTTCTGAACGTAGCACGGTACATCAGGTTGGCGTCCCAATCGGTCACGCCATACCGCGCATTGCCAAGGACATCAAAATCAATACCGATGCTGTGACTGTTCACGGGTCCCTTGCTTGGATAGAAAGTCCGGAAGGCGGTATGTGCTACCCTATTGAAATCCACCCGGCGTGCAAAGCCGGTTTCCGGGTTATAATTTTCCCCAACAGACTGCACGCTGAGGAAAATGTCCCAAAACGGGGTGTTATACCCTAATTGTGCTCCTGATGCAAACGCTTTTTTAGGCTGGTCGGGCTGGAAAGAATGGTGGTAAAAGGCTTTTCCTGTCCAGACATTATTTTTGGAAGCGAGGTTGTAATCCACGCCCATCACCCGGTTAAAGTCGTAGCGCGGATCGTCAAGGGTGGAGGGAATATCCCGATCGAGGATAGGCTGCTTGCTCACAGCAATCAGGCCGATATTGGAGCGGCTAAACATTTTGCGCTGTAAGGCAGCCACAGAATAATTGACAGAGGGCTGACCGATGGACAAGTCCCGGGCGGCTTGCATACTGAGCAGGCCAAGGCGCCAGTTGTTATCCAGTTTTCCACTGGCGCGGGCACCGAAGTAAATGGGATTCTGTACGTTTTGCCCCGTCGCCTCATCCCGCGCTACTCCGATGCGCCTGGAGAAGAAGGGGCGCAACCGGTCTGAACCGAAATTGCTAAATAAATCGGCATTTTCGAGGAAAAACTGTCTGCGTTCGGGAAAGAAAATCTCGAACCGGTCGAGGTTGGTGACCTGCTGGTCCACCTCCACCTGGGAAAAATCGGGATTTACTGTTAAGTCGAGGTTGAGCGCAGGCCCAAGTCCGATTTTGGCATCTCCACCAATGGAGCTGCCGCGCTTGATCTTGCCGCCAGCGAGCTGATTTTCGCTGTACTGGGCTGTGGCAAAAGGGATAGCCACGACATTACCTCCTGGCTTGGGAAGGGGTTCTTCCCAAATGAGCTTGTTGGCAAAGGCAAGGTTCATGATGGGAAACTGCCTTGGGGTTTGTGGCCATACCGAGCGCTCCCCGTATTCGCTGTCAATCCGGTATATCTTTATATTCCATATCTTGCTGCCTTCTTTATACCGCAGGCTTTTCAGGGGTACGGCAAATTCCCCTACCCAGTAGCCTTCATATTGCTTTGCTGCTACAAACCAGCGGTTGTCCCAGCTGAGATCCAGGTCGAAACTCTCATTCCCACCATTTACAACAAGCCCCTCCCGCTGTACGCCGAAGGGATTAACGCCAAACTGAAAAGCGTTGGTGTTGTCCTGAAAAGGGTCAAAAACGACGACGACAGCATCATTGGCTTCTCCGCGGAAGTCGCGGCGCAGGGAAGGAGTCACATAACCGCGGGCATCCGGAAGGTTGTGCATAACCGCTCCGATATAAATATAGTTTTCGTCAAATAAAATGCGCACGACAGTTTGGCCAATAGCCAGGCAGGTATCCATGGGAAATTGTTGATGAAACCCAAAAGCTCCTTTCGCCAACTGCCAGTCTGGCTCATCGAGGATACCGTCAATGCTGATTTCTGTTCGGGCACGGGGTGCAAACAGGGTGTCAGGTGTTTGGGCACGAGCGATTGTTGCCCATCCCTGGAGAATAGCCAGGGTAATGCAAAAGGTCCGTATCATGCGTGTTCAAGTATTCAAATATGTCCTTCTTCGAGTGCCTGGAGTCCTCGGTTGCCAAATAATCGCACAACTTCGATCAACGGGGCAAACCGGGGATCTTGTGTAACGCCTTTTTTGTAGCGGGCATAAATTTGCTGTACAATTACCCCGATTTTAAACGTCCCGAAGATATAATAGAATAGGAGTTGGCTTACATCCCTGCCGCTTTGTTGTGCATAACGCTCCGCAAGTTCCTGGCGCAGGAGGTTGCCTGGCAGCCAGGTCAGGTTGCCGATAGAGGCCGACAGCAGGTCGGCTTCCTCCGGTTCGATCCAATAGGCGAGCGTTACGCCGAGATCCATAAGAGGATCTCCAACAGTACACATCTCCCAGTCCAGCACCGCTCTGATTTCCGCGAGGTTATCGGGGTCGAGTACGAGGTTGTCGTATTTATAATCGTTGTGGATAAGGCTGGGCGGCCCGTCGGTGGGTTGGTGTTCTGGCATCCAGCGGGCCAGCTCGTCCATTCCGGGAATGGTGTCTGTCTCTGCTTTATAGTAGCGTTCAATCCATCCGCTTACCTGCCTGCCAATATACCCTTCCGGCTTTCCGAGTCCAATGAGGCCCGTGGTATGGATATCGAGGCGGTGCAGGTCCACCAGGTTGTCAATGGCAGCAGTCGAGAGGGCGCGCATACGCTCAGGCGGGAGCGCAATATCTTCTGGAATACGGTTGCGTAAAATGATACCTTTTACCCGCTCCATGAGGTAGAAAGGGGCCCCTATTATTTCGGGGTTTTCACAAAACAGGACTGGCCGGGGGATTCGGTCATAAACCGGGCGCAACATACCCAGGACCCTGAATTCGCGCCCCATGTCGTGTGCACTTTTGATATTGGCACCAACTGGCGGTCGGCGTAGCACAAATTCCCCATTGTTGGTTTCTATCAGGTAGGTGAGGTTCGAATATCCTCCCGGAAATTGGCGGATTTGCCGGATATCGAACGCAGTTCCGAGTTCCGCCGCCAGATAGCTTTCAAGGGCCTTAGGGTCGAGTTCCTCCCCGGGCCGTATGTTCTTTGCTTCGTCCAGCATAGGCAGGTTAGTTGTTTCGGGTTTTGACCCCGTAGCTTTTCAGAATCTTTCTGGCGAGGGAAGCTTTATGCGCTTCATCAGGACCGTCATATATGCGGGCTCCCCGTTCTTCCCTGTAGTAATAGGACAGCAGGGTATCGTCTGTTACGCCAAGGGCTCCATGTACTTGTATCGCCCGATCAACCACTTTAGTAAGTACGTTTGCTGCAAAAAATTTAATAGTAGAAATTTCTGTTGCGGCGGCATGCTGCCCATGCTCCTGGATTTTTAGGGCTGTATGCAGTACCAGGAGGCGGGCGGCGTCAATTTCAGCACGGCTTTCCGCTATAAATGACTGCACCATCTGCATCTGCCCGAGTGCACGGCCCTGGGCGATCTCCCGCTCGGCAGCCCGCTGGCACATCAAATCGAATGCACGTTCGCAAATGCCGATCCAGCGCATACAGTGATGGATGCGGCCAGGACCAAGTCGTTCCTGTGCCAGCATAAATCCCCCTCCCTCTGGGCCCAGGAGGTTAGCTACGGGTACGCGCACATTGGTATAGCGGATTTCTGCATGGCTATGCCACCCTTCCCCGGCATGTCCCATGACGGGAATATTCCGCAGAATCTCGAAACCAGGTGTTTCGCAGGGAACAATAATCATACTCGCACGTAGATAGGGGTTCTCTGCCTCAGGATTGGTGACTGCCATCACGATTGCGAATGCAGCACCATCAGCAGCAGTGGTGAACCATTTATGCCCATTGATGACATAAGTATCGCCGTCCTTTACGGCGGTAGTGCCCATCAGAACGGGGTTGGAGCCAGCATATCCGGGTTCTGTCATCGAAAAACAGGATCGGATACTGCCCTCCAGCAAAGGAGTGAGATAGCGCTCCCGGATAGAGGAATCGGCATATTTGAGCAATAATTCAATATTGCCGGCATCCGGTGCCTGGCAGTTAAAAGTGAAATGCCCAAATGGCGATCGGCCCAGCAATTCGCCAAGCTGGGCGACTTCCATCAGGTTGAGACCTGCTCCTCCATGTGCTTCTGAATGATAGGGGTTCCATGCACCGATGGCTTTTACTTTGTTCTTTTTGGCCCGCAAAATAGGCTCAAGTTGTTTAAACGGAATTTTAGCCCATTCTGCCTCATTGGGAAAAATTTCTGCTTCCATGAAAGCCTTTACCCGTGGATAGATCGCACGTAGCCGGTCGGTGGCGAAAATGTCGAGCATGCAAAGTATATTTTATGCGAATATACTAAAGGATTTGAAGGATTTGCGAAAGATTTTAAGGGCAAAAGCCTTTCCCCGATGGACGGAAGGGCGTACATTGCAGGACATAAACCTATACGGATGCGAATGCTTTGTGTGCTAACCCTGGCCCTTCTTTGCGCTTCCTGTGAATTTCTGTCGGAGCTTGATCGTGCCGAAACGCCGGATTGGGAAGTCGAACTGGCTTTACCCTTGGTCCATTCGATCGTGTCAGCCAGGGATTTACTCGAAGGATTTGAAAGTTTGGCCGATGTACTTTCTATGGATAGTGCAGGAGTATTGCATTTTACCTATCGGAGCAATCTGCTGACCCGTTCGGGCGAAGAAATATTCAATAGAGTTGGTGCGGCTCTGCCTCCGCTTATCCCACTGCTTTCCGATAGCATGTCCCTACCACTTACCCTTCCGGATGGGGCCATTTTGGATCGTGTGGACCTCAAAACCGGTTATTTTAGCTTTTACGCCGAAAACCCCCACCGCGATCCGGTACAGGTACGCCTGACTGTGCCGGATTTGCAAAGCCAGGGGAAGCCCTTTACTTTAGTATTTAATTTGCAGGGGTATAGCGGTTCGGGTCCCCGGCCAAGTGCTACCAATGCAGTTTCACCTGCTGTACTGGAAGGTTATAGCTTTTTCCCCACAAATCAGAGGATTCGACTCCAATATGAGGCCCGTTCGTCCAAAGGGGAGCGGCTGCCGCTGGACCTTTTCTTCGTACAGCTTACCAACCTAAGATTTTCCTACTTCGAAGGCTATCTCGGCAGGCTATTGTATGAAGGCGAAAGGGATTCCGTGCGGATTGATTTTTTCGACACCCGCTACGTACAGGGCAATATCCGGTTTGCAGACCCCAAGGTGACCTTTTTTCTGGAGAATTCCATAGGTGTGCCTACTCTTGCCGTGGTAAACACTTTTGATGTGGTGAATGTACAAGGTGAACGGCGGTCGGTACTAAGCCAGGCAGTGCAGGCAGGTATTGCTTTCCCTTTTCCGGCACTAAACGAGATCGGACAGTTAAAGCAGAAGACTTTTGAGTTTAATAAGGAAAATTCCAATATCCGGGAATTGCTCAATACAGGCCCGGTGGCAGTCGTGTATGACGTAGATGCACTTACCCATCCCAGTGGCAATAGTAGAGAACGGGGTTTTGTAAGCGACAAAAGTTTTTATCGCATCAGTGCAACGGTTGATCTGCCTTTTAGCGGTGAAGCCTCAGGGTTTGAGGTGGATAAAGATTTCTCGATAGACTTGTCGGGTGTTGCATCAGCAAAAAAGATCGCTTTGAAATTGCTTGCAGACAGTGATATTCCCCTGGACCTGGATGTACAGGGCTATTTTCTCAATACGTCAGGGCAGGTGCTGGACTCCCTGCTTGCGGCACCTGAGCGGTTGATTAAGGGGGCCGAAGTTGGGGCTAGTGGATTACCGACGGGGAAAGGTGTGAAAAATACGGAGGTAGCCTATGAGGGCATTCGCCTCGAAAGGATATTGGGTGCATCCCGCCTAAGGCTGAAGGTTTCTCTTTCGACCGACAGCAACCGGGGCAAAACAGTCAAGATCCTTTCCGGGCAGCGCCTGCAAATCAGGCTTAGCGCCCGGGCTTTAATCTAAAAATAAAAAAAATGGCCATTCGGAATAGGATTACTCAAACCCTAGGGCTGTGAATATGGGTCTTCGTGCAGTCTGGAGTGCTGTATTTTTTTGTGCTTCTATCGCTGTCCTGGGGCAGACAGATATAGGCAGTGCTACCCTATCTGGAGTCTGGCAGGCAACATACCTGAATCCAGCCATGTTTCCAGAGCATCGCGTAGTGGTGTCCTTGCCGGGTTTACATGGGCATCTTTCAAGTAATAGTTTTCACTGGGGCGATTTGATTTCAGATGGTGCCAGTGGGAGGAAGCGCCTGGACCCCGACCGGATGATTGCAGCCCTTAAAGACCAAAATGTGTTGCGGGTACAGTCAGAGCTGCCCATTTTGGGGGTTGGAATCAGTGGGGACAACTGGTGGGTGGGTGCTGGGGTACAGGTGCGTTCGGTCACCAGACTGGAGTTCCCGCGAACCCTGGCAGAACTCCTCTGGAAGGGTAACGCCGGCTTTATCGGCGAAACAATTGATTTTGGCCTGGTGCTGAACGGTTCCATATTCAATGAGTCCTTTATCGGGTTAGCTGTGCGGTCAGGTCCTAAACTTTCCATCGGAGCACGGCTGAAAATCCTGAACGGCCTTTTTAATGTTGCGACTCCCAATAGCCGACTCTCGCTTCGCACGGGAGCGGACGCTTATGCACTCCTGCTGAATGCTGATTACAGGCTCAATACAACGGCGGATTTGACCTATTCCGGTTTGGACAGCTTTCTTCTTGGGGACATTCGACTGGGGGTATCCCGTTTATTCGGCGACAATCCAGGGATTGCAATGGATTTTGGAATCCGGTATCAGAATGGGCCATTGGTCTTGCAAGCCAGCATCCTGGATGTTGGAAGGCTGAATTGGAAAAAAGAAACCCGTAGCCTGGAACTTAATGGAACTTTTGAATTCACTGGAGTGGATATTTTCCAGCAATGGCTCGGCGGAAACGGCAGCAGTCCAATTCGCATTTTAGACAGTATAGAAGCGCAGTATGAGGTGCGTCAGTCCAGAGCTGTCTATCAAACGTGGCTCCCTGCGCGTATATTTGGGGCTGCTACCTTTGATTTCAATGATTTTATACAGGGAACGGCAACTTTGCTGGTTGAAGTAGAAGGAGGGGATCCCTACACCGCCCTGGCCATTGGCGGAAGGCTGAAAGCGGGTAGATGGGCTACCCTTGGTATGCAGTATGCCCTCCGGCACGGAATGGTGGGCCACCTCGGCCTCAATGCCGTCCTGAACGCCGGCCCTTTGCAGATTGTTGCTGCTACCGACTACCTCGGGGCATGGGTGGCCCCCGAAAAAGCCCGTGCAGCAAATCTTCGGCTTGGAGTCAATTTGACTTTTGGCCATATCAAAGTCGAATAGGGACCCGATTTAGTATGGAAAAAAGCACCGAATGCAAAAATTCAGCCTATACACCCTATTTTTAGCCGGAAGGCAAGTCAAAAAACTTGCTTGAAAAAACAAAAACGATTACCTTTGCATCCGCTTCGGCAAATGGCGCGGTAGCTCAGCT
>CAZGOT010000085.1:6243-11390 GCA_964527495.1 uncultured Haliscomenobacter sp. | reverse complement strand
TTTAAAATAACATTTGGCGGCGCAAGCCGCCAAATGAAAAGCCGGAGGCTTTTTATACAACCCCAGAAAATTTTATTTAGCGGCGTCAGCCGCCAAAAGACTTTTGAGACAGCCTCTTACAGGGCGGCTGTCACCTCGTTCAGGAGGGCCCAGTACTCGTTAGAGTGCTGCCTCGATTTTATTTACGAAGGCCTGTTTGGAAGCTGCACCCACCAGTTTATCCACTACAACCCCATTTTTGATGACCAGTATTGTGGGGATAGAGCGGATACCGTATTTCATGGATACTTCTGGGTTTTCATCCACATTGAGTTTACCGACGAGTACTTTCCCGTCATATTCTTTTGCAAGTTCTTCGATGACTGGACCTATCATCAGGCAGGGCCCGCACCATTCTGCCCAAAAATCTACGAGTACTACACCGTTCCTGTTAAGGACCTCGTCCTTGAAGTTTGCATCGGTGAGTTTGAACGCCATGATTGAGTTTGGTTTGATTATGATAGAATATCAGGTACAACAAAGAATAGATAAAATGGGTTCTAACTGGTGGGTAATATTTAAAGGATTTTGGAGGGCCTAAAGATAGTGAAGGGAAAAACGGGTCTTTTAGCTGGGGGTATTGCCCTGCTTGTACGCTTTTTTTTTGAGGTATTTCCAGAAATTGCGGAGCAGGGATATAGCAGAGGATTGTATATGCTACTGCGGCAGGGACTTCACCTGGTTTTCGGGTACCTGCCATTCGCGGGTATTTACGTCCTAGGCCTTGTGCTGATAATATGGGGGATTCGATCTACGCGAAGGTTGTACACACAGGAGGGTTCCTGGATACAAAAAACCGGAAAGGCCTCGTTGGGGCTGGTCAATTTTGCTGGTTTTGTACTGTTTGCTTTCTATTTCCTTTGGGGGTATAATTATAGCCGGCTGCCTGTGGAGCGGCAACTGGGGCTTCGCCTGGAGCCTTTGGGCAAAGTAGAAATCACGGAGTTACTGGAGGTACAGACAGCGGAGCTATTGCAGCTACGCGCGGCATTGCCTGTTGGTCCTGTGACAGCGGATGTGCTGGGTGGTACTCTGGAGCAGGAACTCCGGGAAAGTCTCGTAAAAATGCTGGTAGAGCATGCTTTTCCTGTGCACGCTCGTGTGCGTGCGAGGTGGATACGGCCGGCAGGACTTTTTCTGCGTTTCAGCACGGCGGGTCTGTACCTGCCATTCACCGGAGAAGGGCACGTTGATCCTGGTTTAGCACCCGTTCAGTGGCCTGCGGTGATGGCGCATGAGCTGGCACATGGGTATGGGTTCGGGGATGAGGGTGTCTGCAGCTTCTGGGCTTTGCTGGCCTGTCGGGACTCAGCAAATCCCTATTTGCGCTATGCAGGAGCGTTGTCTTACTGGCGCAGTCTGGCAGCGGCATATCGGGATTACGACCCAAAAGGATTTTTACAGCTACGCGACCAGTTGCCTGAAACAGTGCTTGGAGACTTGCAAGACATCCGAAAGGCGATGGAACGGTTTCCGGATCTGGTACCACGCTTGCAGTACCGGGTGTATGATGCTTACCTCAAGAGCCAGGGGATTGGGGAAGGGATGCTCAACTACGACCGGGTATTACTCCTGATGGCCGCCTATGATCGAAAAATGAAAGGCTGATTTATCCAGACTTTTTAGTTTGGGAATACCCGATTTCCATTAAAATTGCCAGCACGCGGTCGCGGTGGTCTCCCTGTATGAGGATTTCCCCTTCTTTTGCCCCACCTCCAACGCCACATCGGCTTTTAAGCAATTTCGCGAGGGCTTCCAGATCCTGCTCTGGTCCCGAAAATCCTTTTATCAGGGTCACTACTTTGCCCCCACGCTGTTTACGATCGAGGTGTATGCGGAGTTTTTGTTGTGCGGGAGGTAGTGCCTCCGGTACGGAATCGTTTGTTTCGAAGGAAAAGTCCGGGTTGGTCGAAAAAACAATCCCTCCAAGTCCGTTGGGTTGCTTATTTTTAGCCATAGCATGGATTATTGTGCTTCAATTTTTTTGCCAGCCATTGCTTCGGTTATGGTTTTGTCCATTGCCCGGTGGGCGAGGGGTGCAGTGTAGGTATTGAGCTGTTCAATGGCACGGTTGATGGCATCTTTATCCGTACCTTCCAGAGCTGATTTTAGGACATCGGTCAATTGGCGGGTTTTTTCAGTTTCTTCCGGGCTAAGGATTTCAATATGTTGCTCCAGGAATTTTGAGGCGCTTAGGGCGATGTGGTTCCCTTCATTTTTGGCTTCCAGGAGGCCACGCTGGAGCATATCCTGTTGGGCATATCGGATAGATTCGAGGAGCATACGGCCCATTTCCTCTTCAGAAATGCCATATTGCGGGCGGACCTCGATAGATTGCCCGACTCCGGAGCGTTCTTCTTTTGCCCTGACCTGCAGGATACCATCGGCATCCAGTAAAAACTGGATTTCAATTTTAGGCAGGCCTGCTGGCATTGGGGGGATGCCTTTGAGGATGAATTCTCCTAGCTTGCGGTTGTTGGCCACCAGGTCGCGTTCGCCCTGGAATACAGCAACTTTGAGGTTGCGCTGTCCATCTGTGGAAGTGGTATACCGCCGTCCTACGCGGGCAGGGACCTTGGAATTGCGCGGGATGATTACGTCCATAAGTCCGCCCATGGTTTCTATTCCCAGGGAAAGCGGGGTGATATCCAGAAGCAGCAGGTCTTTCTGATTTCCGGCGAGAATATCTGCCTGGATAGCAGCGCCGAGGGCAACCACTTCATCGGGGTCGAGCTGGTCGAAGACTTTTTTGCCAAAAAAAGCTGCAACGGACTCTTTGACGAGGGGTACCCGGGTGGATCCTCCAACCATGATGACTTCATCAATCTGTTCCAGGGAAATACCGGAATCTCCGATAGCCCTGGCGCAACAGGCGAGGGTTTTATCTACCAAAGGCCGTATCAGGGCTTCAAATTCAGAACGGGAAATTGTGCAATCCAGGGTGCCGATGGCACCAGAATAGCTATCGTTTGTGCTAAGGGCTTTTTTGGCTTTTTCAGCCTCGAGGCGGAGGGCCTGGCTACGCTCCGCAGCCTGGTTTTCCGTCCCGGAGCGGTGTAGCCAAAAGTCCAGGATAGCGCGGTCCATATCATCGCCGCCTAGGAAGGTATCGCCATTGGTAGCAAGTACTTCGAAAATGCCGTTCTGGATGCGCAGGATAGAAATGTCGAAGGTGCCGCCACCGAGGTCATAAACGGCTACGGTCTCGGTTTTGTTAGGGTCCAGGCCTACGCCGTACGCCAGGGAGGCAGCGGTGGGTTCGTTCACAATGCGCAGTACATCAAGCCCGGCAAGCTTCCCTGCACCAGGGGGGGCCGGGCGCTGGGCATCATTGAAATAGGCTGGAACGGTGATTACGGCTTTGCTGACGGCTTCTCCGAGGGTAAATTCGACACGGCGCTTCAGTTCTTTGAGGATTTCCGCGGAAAGCTGGATGGGGTTGTAGAACTTATCGTCCACACGGATTTTTACAAGGCTATCGGGGTCTTCATCTATTATATGGTAACCAAAATAGCCTTCGATTTGATAGATGTCGCGATAGGATTTCCCCATAAGGCGCTTTACCGAATAGATGGTATTTTGAGGGGATTCGACGAGGTAGGCCCTCGCTGCGTCCCCGACGATAGTTTCCCCGTTGGCATCGAAATGGATAATAGAGGGGACAAGGGCATTCCGGCCATCTGCTCCCTTTACGGTCACTGCTTTGCCTTCCTGCATAATGGCGACAAGGCTGTTGGTTGTACCCAGGTCAATTCCTACAATGAGATCCCCTTCCCTTTTAATGTCGCCGGACTTCAGGTCAATAGCGAATTTTGCCATTCCTGGATATTTTATGCTTTGATAGATAATATTTGATGTAAGAAACTTTCTATAAAGTCCTTCTTTGGAGGCATGGACCAAAAAAAGATTTCTGCTACAGAAGCAGTACTCCCTGGCCCCCATTCTTGTCTGCCTGACCCGACATACCTAACAGTACAGTGGGCATCTTTGTTTGTTGGCGCTTATTTTTTACAGTGGGGTGGGAGCTACCTTTTGCGTTACCTGAAGCAGTAATATTTAAGAATCAGGGATAAAATCCTTTTCCTGAATAAGTTTTGCCTTCGAAAGTTCCAAAACACTTTTTTTAGCTTATTTTGTACATATTTTATGAGCTTTGTGGCAGATGAAGCGCATATTGGGGATGTATGTACAGGTAAAATAAGCGTACATTTTATCCATTTGTATTTTTTTGAAAGGGGATACCTCGAAAGTATGGGGGAAAGAAAGTTTTGAATAAACGACGTTTTGCCTCATTTTGCAAAGCAAAATGAGGCAAAACGTCGTTTATTCAAAATAATATTTGGCGGCTTGAGCCGCCAAATGAAAAGCCGGGGACTTTTTACACATCCCCTTCAAAATAATTTTGGGGTTGTGTAAAAAGCCTGGCGGCGGCCCTTTGGCGGCTCAAGCCGCCAAATAATGTTTTGAACAAACACTGTTTCCATTGATTTTGCTTCGCAAAATCAATGGAAACAGTGTTTGTTCAAAATTTCCTTTCGCCGCCGAAGGCGGCGGAATACTTTTTACACAACCCCAAGATTATTGAGACAGCCTCAAAAAACAATTGGAAAATGGCAAAAAATGCGCCATTTTAAGCTCAGTGCGCAAATCCAGAATAGGTTCAAAACGGCCAACAAAGAAAAAACATCCTATGGGAAATGTACAAAATGGATCAGCGGGGGAAGACTTGACCCTTGCACAGGATATCATTACACACCGCTCTTCCAGGCTCTTTATCCTGTTGGGAGGTTTTTTTGTGGCCAATGCACTGGTAGCAGAATTTATCGGGGTAAAGATTTTTGCTCTGGAGGATACCCTGGGGATCAAACCCTGGAATTTTAATTTATTCGGGCGGGAAGGGGCTTTGCAGTTTTCAGCGGGGGTACTGCTTTGGCCGGTAGTTTTTATCATGACGGATATCATCAACGAGTATTACGGCAAGCGCGGGATACGTTTACTTTCCTTTCTGGCCGTGGGCTTGATTTCCTACGCGTTCATCATGATTTTTCTGGCTATTCAGCTCGCACCTGCGGATTGGTGGCAGACGCAGAATGCTGCACGCGGCGTAC
>CAZGOT010000085.1:3680-6233 GCA_964527495.1 uncultured Haliscomenobacter sp. | reverse complement strand
TCATAAAAAAAGCAACCGGTGAGCGGATGATCTGGCTGAGGGCAACAGGCTCGACCGTCATATCCCAGTTATTCGATAGTTTTGTGGTATTGTATGTGGCATTTATCCTGGGTCCCAAGGTAACCGGAGCGACAGATCCCTGGAGCTGGTCCCAGCTATTGGCTGTTGGGGTGGTTCAATACACGTATAAGTTCGGAATGGCGGTTTTGCTGACCCCTGTTTTGTACCTGGTACATTTTGCCATTGACCGCTACCTTGGAAACACCTTGGCAGAGGAGCTAAAACGAAAGGCAACCGATTGGAATGAAAAATGATAAGCGAATGAGCGCACTACACTGGGCTTTAGCGTTAGCAGGGGCCTTGTTTTTGCCAGGATGCAGCAAAAAAGAAGCCGTTGCGGAAGAAACGGATTTGCCGAAATTCAAGGTGGAAGTGTTTTCGCGGGAACTGCCGGAGTGTAAAGACCGCAAGGGTTATTGCGCACGTTTTCATGTCGAGTATCCGGTTTTTGAATCAGGGCTTGACCCTGTAGTTCGCGAGACTGTCAATAACGCAATAACCGGGGCTATCGCACAGCAAGTAACCGGAAAACCCTGGTCCGATGCAAATGGTCCTAACCTGGAAGATGCGGCCCGGCATTTTTTTGATATGTATTACGAAGCCAATGACAAGGCCTCGTATTATGCTGCCTGGGAGTGGACAACTTCCGGGGATATGCTTTTCCTTTCTGAAAACCTACTTTCCCTGGGCATTGAAAATTTTAATTATTCCGGAGGAGCACACCCCAATACCTATTCCATATATATGAATATTAATCTTAAAACAGGTAAAAAAATCGAGCTCAGGGATCTTGTCAAAAACAGGAAGGCTTTGGAAAAACTGGCTCGCAGCGCTTTTTTCCAGGCAAAAGGTATCACAGATAGCAAATTGCGCATGGACTCAGAGGAGGTATTTCAGTTTCCGGAGAATTTTGGGATAACCGAAGAGGGGCTTTATTTTTTCTACAATCCTTACGAAGCAGGTCCCTATGCAGCCGGGCCCCTGGATTTTGTCCTCTCCTGGAAAGAACTGGACGGCATTTGTAAAATCCCTCCTTTTTAGACTTTGCACCAACAGGTTTTATGCAAATTTTCAAGGAATAGGCGGATAAAATATACCAAACCTAGTGGTGCGAAGTGTGAATAAGATCATGCTGGTAAGTAAGCGCCCGGGAGTATTTTTGAATTTTGCCGGTCAAAAATGCAAAAATGTGCGGATCATCCGCAATCTTTGCACCCCTAATCAATTATCTTACCTTTATGGGCCTCAAATGCGGTATCGTTGGTTTGCCCAACGTCGGTAAATCTACCCTCTTCAACGCGCTTACTTCTGCTAAGGCACTGGCGGCGAACTATCCTTTTGCCACTAAAGAACCCAATGTCGGTATGATTACCGTTCCCGACCCACGCCTCGATGCACTTGCGAAGCTGGTCAACCCTCAGAAAATTCTCCCGACTACCGTAGAAATCCTGGATATCGCAGGATTGATCAAAGGAGCCTCAAAAGGAGAGGGGCTTGGCAATCAATTTCTGGCCAATATCCGCGAGGTGGATGCCATCCTGCATGTCGTGCGCTGCTTCGAAAACGATAATGTCATTCATGTTGATGGCAGTGTGGATCCTGTTCGGGATAAAGAAATTATTGACCTCGAACTCATCCTGAAAGATATCGAAACGGCAGAAAAACGCCTCGACAAATACCGCAAACAGGCAAAGAGTGGCAGTAAAGACGATCTGCGGGCCGCAGAATACGCCGAGAAAATCCTTCGGCACCTGGAAAGTGAAAAACCGGCGCGCAGCATCCAACTGGAAGAAGAAGGTATGCAAATCCTCCGGGAAATGCTGCTGCTAACGGCGAAACCTGTACTCTATGTCTGCAATGTGGATGAAGACTCTATCCTTTCCGGAAATGTCCACACCCAGCGCTTCAAGGAATCGGTTGCGGCAGAAAATGCCGAAGTCCTTTATGTTTCTGCCGGAATAGAAGCGGATATTGCCGAACTGGAGACCCAGGAGGAACGCCTGTTGTTCCTTCAGGAAATGGGCCTGGAAGAAGCAGGGGTCAACCGCGTTATCCGGGCAAGCTACCAACTCCTCGACCTGATTACCTACTTCACGGCAGGCGAAAAGGAAGTCCGCGCCTGGACGATCCGCCGTGGCACAAAAGCGCCTCAGGCGGCAGGGGTCATCCATTCCGATTTTGAAAAAGGTTTCATCCGTGCCGAAGTCATCAAGTATGAGGACTACATCCGGTACGGGTCAGAAGCTGCTGTAAAAGAGGCAGGTAAAATGAGTGTGGAAGGTAAAGAATACGTCGTCACGGATGGGGATGTGATGCACTTTCGCTTCAACGTATAATCCAATCAACACCTTTATTGAAGTATTTCGTCCTGTATAAGCCCTTTGGCGTTATTTGTCAGTTTACTCCGGAAGTAAACGGACAGGCTACCCTGCACGATGTCTATCCTTTTCCGCCAAACGTCTATCCCGTAGGCAGATTGGACCTCGACAGCGA
>CAZGOT010000085.1:0-3670 GCA_964527495.1 uncultured Haliscomenobacter sp. | reverse complement strand
AGCGCCTCTTACACCCCCGCAATGCCCACGAGCATTCCGACGATAGCAGGCTGAATGAGCGCCTCTTACACCCCCGCAATGCCCACGAGCGCACGTACTGGGTGCAGGTGGAAGGTGCACCTGTTGAAAAAGATCTCCAGCCACTGCGGGATGGGATGGTTATCCGGGTGAATAAAGCTGTTTTTCACACCCGGCCTGCCCGGGCCTGCATTATTTCTCCGCCACCTGTACCGGAGCGAGACCCTCCTGTCCGTTATCGCAGATTCATCCCGGATACCTGGCTGGAAATTCAACTTACCGAAGGGAAGAACCGGCAAGTCCGGAAAATGTGTGCTGCAGCAGGTTTTCCGGTCCTGCGCTTAATCCGCTGTGCAATCGGAGGCTTGTCGTTGGAAGGTATGCAGCCTGGGGAGGTGCGGACAATCGAAAAAACGGTATTGCTACACAAACTTGGAATAAAAGGATTGTAGTAGGAGCAGGATTGGGTCAATACTGCCAGTCATCGAGAAATTTGACGAATAGCCGGGTGAGATTGGCCGCATCGTCAATACCGCGGTGATGGGTACCTGAAAAATCAAATCCCTCTGCCTCGACGGCACTTTTCAGTCCGCGCATCTTTTTCAGTCGCTTAATTTGATGGTACTGGTATTTGAGGTTCAGGTGCGGGGCTGTCCAGTCGTCTTCCAACCTATGGAGACGGCAATCCTGGATAAGCATACGCTGGTCGAAGCCTCCCCAGGAGCAGAGCAGGTATTCTTCCTCCCAGACTTCAGCCCAATCCTGAAAGGCTTCGATCACATCAGGAAAGGTTTTGGCCCGTTCCACGTCTGATTGCCTGATGCTGGTAAGTTCCTGGCAAAAAGTGGAGAGATAAGGATTGACCATAGGGCGGATGAAGCGGTTGAAGCTACTTTTCACCTCTCCGTACCGATTTACCTTATATGCCCCGATCTCTATGATTTCCTGGACTAATCCAGGGGGGCTGCCCTGCCAGCAGGTCGCTTCCAGATCAAATACGATGAAATTCACGAGTCTCAGGTTTTTTCGAGTTCCCTTTGGGCCATTGAGGCACGTAGGTTACTCCACGCTATTTTATTGGCGAGGCCATATCCCTCCAGGCGGTTGTGATAAAAATAAAGCAGCATAAAATTTTCGCTGACGACCTTTCCTTCTTTGTTCAGGCGCAGAGGCTTTTTAACGTGAAAAGTGCCGAGCTTGGATATCCCATCCTGGATGAGCTCCCTGGGTGGTAAGGCAATAGCTGGGGATAACCGGACTTCGCCAGCCTCTGCTTTGCGCTGCAATATGCGTTGAATCTGCCCGGTTATATCTTCGAGGAGATCATCGTCAAAAATATAATCATCCGGAGGGAGGCGTAAAACGCCGTAAAGGTCGAGGCGGGCATTTTCTTTCCGAAGGATGCAAAAAGCGGCAAAAGCAAGGAGGTGGCTGGACAGCACGATATTATCCTTGTGATAGCGATCCACAATTTTTGCAGCGAGGATTTTGGTATATTCTGATTCCCGCTGGAGATCTTCGTTAATCTTTCCGTTGCTTTCGAAATATTCTTCCAGGTGGAGGAGGTTGCCATACTTATCATAGCTGTTGCCGTGTTCGTCCACCGGGTTGCCGAGTACGTCCATAGGCTGGCCAAAGGAGAAGGTAATATCGTTGCCTTCTGCCAGGACCTGCCAGGCAAACTGAAAGAGTTTGAAGGGGTTAAAAAATGCATCCTGGGTTTTGATAAAACGCTCCTTTCCGATATTTTTCAGGTGTTGCTCGATGAGGAACTGGCCTTCGAGGACAAAGTGGTAGCTAAGTACCAAGGGGACGATAAAAATCTTATCCTTGCGGCCTTGCTGAAAGATCGCACGCTGGGCCTCAACAGTAGTACCCAGGAGGCCCAGTTTAAGCCGGGATTCCAGTACACCTGAGCGAGAGCGGGTACCTCCGGGGAAAAACAGGCTATTGACTCCACGCTGGATAGAGAGTTTGGACATCGCCTTGAGGGTTTCGAGGTAGATATCATTTTTCTTTCTTCGATCCACGCGGTAAGCGCCGAGCCTATTCATGAAATAAGCCACATATCCGGCATTGTAGAGGTTGAGGCCGGCTCCATAGGAAAAAGAGGGGAGCCCGACTACCAAATCGAGGCAATACCCGATCATGATGGAATCGAGGTTGCTGAAATGGGTAGGTACGATTACGAGGGTTCCTTTTGTGGCCAGGGCGCGCACTTTTTCCACTTCGCCCTGGACGATCAATTTTTCGCTTAACCTTCTGCGACCGCCGCGTAGGTTGAAGATACCGCGCTGTTTGGCCTGCAGGAGGCGATTGAAAAAGACAGTGAGGAATTTGCGGGCAAAGAGGAAAGTCTTAATGCGGAAGGTCCCTACGATTTCTTCCGAATATCGGTTGAGAATGAGGCGCAACAGTTCCTCATTGTTGGCAGAGGCTTCGGCATCGCTTCGGTCGAGTGAGGCTGCTACAAGGCGTTTTTGAATCCTGCTCCAGAACTGCCGGTCGTTGGGAGGGTCAACTTTCCAGGGTTCCTCCCGCATGCGGATGCGTTCCAGATATACTGTTTGAGCGAGGATATCTGATAGTTTTCCGCTTGGGTATGCCATTAGGCGGTTCAGGGTGAATTCGTTGATTTCCCGGATAAAATTCCGTCGGTCTTCGCTGAGTTTATAAATAGGCCATTCCGAAATTTCCGGAATAACGTGCGGATATACGTGCTGAAAGGAAGTTTTTTTCTTTTTCATCAGTCTGAAGGTCGTTTCGGGGCAGTTTCAGGTTGACAATTCGCTGCGCAGGCTGTCAATATATGCCAGAATTTCGTCCCTTCCCAGGCCATTGTTGGAAGAAGTGATGAACTGTGGAGGAAGGTGGGTCCAGTATTCCAGGATTGCCGTCTGGATATGCTGTAGGTTCTCTGTTAGTTCGGCTGGTTTGAGGCGATCGGTTTTGGTATAAACCAGGGCAAAAGGCACGGACATGGCTCCGAGCCAGTTGATAAATTCGATGTCCAGTTTTTGAGGAGGTATATTAGCATCCAGGAGCACGAACGCACAGACCATTTCCTCCCGCAGGGAAAGATAATCCCGGATCATTTTTTCCCATTTGACGCGCTGGGATTTGGATACGGTGGCATATCCATAGCCAGGCAGGTCTACCAGCCGCCATTGGTTGTTGATGAGGAACAGGTTTATAGTCTGCGTTTTACCGGGTTTTTTGGACGTATGGGCCAGTGCAGTGCGCTGACAAAGCATATTGATGAGCGAGGATTTGCCGACATTTGATCGTCCGATGAACGCAAATTCTGGCATGCCGTCTGCGGGGCAGGCGAGGTAACCAGGAAAACTCCCCAAATATTCGGCTTGTTGGATTTCCATTAAGAAATATTTAGCATGGACAAAAGTAACAAGAATTACCAGTAATCCGTTGAAATAAGCAACGGTTTCCCTAAAAGGGTGTCTGTTATCTTTTGTATGCCCCTGGCAGATGGAATCGAGACTTTTCAAACAACCCCATAAAGTTTTGAATGGGGTTGTGTGAAAAGCCTCTGGCATTTCATTTGGCCAATTATTTTGAATAGGTGTTGTGTAAAAAATATTCCGCCGCCTTTGGCGGCGAAATAGAGTTGGGGTTGTGTAAAAGGTATTCTGCC
>CAZGOT010000084.1:0-11465 GCA_964527495.1 uncultured Haliscomenobacter sp. | reverse complement strand
CACCTTGTTCAGAATAATCTTTACTCCGTCTATACCCTCTTCTCCGTTATCCTGGATGCCATTTGCATTTTTGTCGAACCATACAAAATCCCCTATTTTCACCAGGCAGGATTCAGTAATGACCCGGAAAGGAATCGTCCTGATTGCCTGACATTCGAAGGGGTCATCAGGTGTAAAGCGGGCGACGAGTTGGAATAGTCCTGCTCCGAGTGCACGTGGATTAATTGACGTAGCAGGGATGCCATTGATGGTGTAGGTGATCCTCCCTGGGCGGTTTCCCGGCAGGAGAAGCGGGAAAATGGGCTCGTTAATGCAGAAGGTATCCGGGACATTATCCGCGATAACCGGGTAGGCGCAACGGTTTTGCAGGGAAAGCGTGTCCATCCCATTGGAGACTTCAATGAAGTATCCCTGATTGTCCAGGTGGCGAAATTCAAATACATAAATCCCTGTAGCTACTTCCGGCAATAAAGTGTTGATTGGAACAGGGATTGGTGCTGCCGGAGGTGCCGGACTTGTCCGCAAAAACATCCCGTTCTGGCGTATTATCCGCCAGGTATCCCCACTGAGCCCCTGAAGTTGTACGACTTCCCTGTACTGTCCGTTCACAGGGTTGGTGGCGTTATTTAAACAGGCACATTCAATTGCAGGGAAAAATTTAATGTTTTCGATCAAACCAGCATCCCAGAACAAGGAGGCTTCTCCGGGGCCAACGGTGATGGTTTGGGTAGTGCCCAGCACCCGATCGGCATCGCTGTCTTTCGACCGGTCGAGGGTCGCATTCGGGATGGAGAACTGAAACGCTTCCTGCGGCATAAAGGTTACCTTGTAGGAACCAGGTTTAACAAGAAAGGTATATCTGCCTTTACTGTCTGTCACTGTGGTATCCATGAAAGGCGGCGGTGTATTGGTAATTTCCATCAGGAGCACCTTAACATTTGGGACTGCCGCCTCACTGGAATCCTGGATTCCGTTTTGATTGAGGTCAAACCAACCAAGTCCACCGATAAGGGCATTTTCGACGTTGGGTACTACGGTACAAACTCCTGTACAGCCCTTGGCGTCCGTAACGGTCACTCGGTATTCTATGGCCATGAGGTTTCGTGCAGTAGCTGTGGTCTGTCCATTGCTCCAAAGGAAGGAATAGGGTGCTACCCCATTACTTGGCATGACCACGGCTTCTCCATCGGATGCTGTTGGGGTACTCACAGCCTTGGAAACCATTATTTCACATTGCGGAGCAGTCGTTATCTGTACCGTTCCGGATATAGTTTGCTCACAGCCCCTGGCATCTGTAACTGCTACGGTATAGTTGCCCGGATTGAGGTTCGAGAGGGAATCTCTGGCAGCATTGGTGTTCCACAAGTAATTATACGGTGCAGTCCCTCCCCGGACTTTCACCGAAGCAGTCCCGGTAGCGGGGATCCCACACCGGAGGTCGCTTACAGAGAAGGTCAATTTCAGGGAGTCCGGTTGAGTCACTGTAGCAGAGGTACTGGCCGTACACCCTACGGCATCTGTAGCTGTGACCCGATAGGTGCCCGCCCGCAAGTTGGGGACATTAGAGCCGACGGTACCATTGCTCCAGGTATAGGAAATGGCGGGTATTCCCCCTTGTACGGTAATACTAATTGCGCCGTTGCTTTCGCCTGCGCAACTTACCGGCGTGACAGTGGGGGAGATCTGTATAGTCGGTACGACTAATATCCTTGCAGAATCAACTGCCGAGCAGCCGAAGTTATCGGTAACGGTCACCCGGTAGGTGCCAGTACCCAGGTTAAATAAGTTGGCGGCGGTACTTCCGGTATTCCAGCGGAAAGCGTAAGGTGCTGTTCCGCCAGTTACGGTAGTACGAGCACGTGCCGTATCCAGGCCGCTGCACACCGTAGCGGGAGCGGTGATACGAACAGAGGGCAACGGAGCCTGGGCGATAGTTGCCTGGGCAATTGCAGTACAGCTGCGACTGTCTGTAACGGTGACCCGGTAAAGCCCTGGCGGCAGGTTCTGGAGGGATTGGTTGCTCCCGCCGTTATTCCAGGCATAGGAAAAAGGAGCAGTGCCCCCGCTAATCGAAGCGGTGGCCGTACCATTGGAGGCGCCCTGGCAGACCTGGGTGCTGGCTATTACCTGGGTGCTGATAGCAGGGGGCGGCAGTACAACTGCTGTGGCAGATTGTTGGCAGCCACTGACATCGCGTACGGTAACAGCGTAAGTCCCCGCACTCAGGTTAGATATCCGGGCGCTGGTTTGTCCACTGCTCCAGGTGAAGGAAAACGGCCCGTTACCTCCGCTGACTATGGCCTCTACCACACCATCGTTGTTGCCACAAATACGCACATCGGTTTTATTGATACTGAGGGAATAAGGTATTGCTGCCCGAATTACTGCACCAATCGTCTTCTGGCAGCCAGTTGCATCGGTGACAGTGGCCGTGTAGGAGCCAGGAGAAAGGCCTGATCGGCTGGCTCCACTACCGCCGTCGCTCCAGGAGATAGTGAACGGCGCTACGCCTGTTTGCATGTTTAGGGAGATACGGCCATTTCTCTGACCCGGGCAGGTTTCATCCTGGATAGTGGACTGCACCTGTAGCCGGGAACGTGCCTCGAGATTTATCTCCCGGATAACCCGGCAATTGAGTGCATCGGTGACAGCCAGTATGTACACTCCTTCTGTTAAAGAGCTAATGGCCATAGTGCTTTGCCCTGTGTGCCAATTTACGCGGTAGGGAGGCGTACCCCCTGCAATATTGGTCACTTGAATACTGCCATTGGCATCCCCCGCACAAATCGGCCCAAGCGTCGAAACATTAGCTATCAGGGGAGATGGGGAAGTGACAGTGGCCGTACGTACCAGGGAACACCCTTTTGCATCCGTGACCGTAACGGTGTAATTGCCTCCGGGAATATTGGACAGGTTCTGTGTCGTAGCTCCATTACTCCAAAGATAGGAAATCGGTGCTACGCCCCCGGAAACAGACAATGCCACAGCACCGTCACTACTACTAGGGCAGTTTACGGATTTGGGCTGCAGGGAGATAGAGAGAGGCGTTATAGAAATGGGTATGCATTCATACCGTCCGCAGAGCTTATTGTCAATGACGGTAACGCAATACTTCCCAGAGGTTGGGAAAGTCTGTGTCTGACCAACCTGCCCTGTTTCCCAAAGATATCGGTAAGGGGCTTCGCCTCCAGTGGCCTGGGCTTTGATAGTCACCGGCAGAGTACAGTTGCTGGAAACTTCAAAAGTTACCTTCAGTGGCTCGGGGCCATTGACGGTAACGGATTCGACGAGGCGGTTGCTTGCGGCATCCGTAACGGTAAGGGAATAGGTGCCTGGCAGGAGTTGGGTACGGGTATCAGTAGTATCCCCGTTATCCCAAAGGAAACGGTATGGAAAGACACCCCCCGAGGGCTGTGCGCTTATCCTTCCGGAAGGGATATTGCTGCAAACGACATGGGTAACATCAAAGCGTATCCCAAGTTGGCCATAGCTATTGGATAAAAACAAGAAGAAGGCCGTGGTGAAAAGAATCGCGACGGTTTTTTGGGAAAAGGAGACATGCAGGTTTCCCTGATGCCCCGTTGGGACGAATTTTTTCATGGAATTATGAGATTTATGATATTCTGTAACCGGTTTCAATAGATATCGCTTTCCGGGGTCGTAGGGAACCACTATTTAGGATACTGTCCAACAGACTGCTTACGGAAATTTTTTTGGCACTAGGTACCAGGAAAAAATTTCCTGCAGGGAGTGAAGGATTGTATTCTACACAACTCCCGAAAGTTCCGAGCTTTAAATGATTGCTTGCGCACGGGAATTACCGCATGCGCAATAGAAGAGTTTTTAGCGAGGAGGATGAGGGCGCGGTATGATTAGCGCCTATTGCGGCACAATATACGAACTTTATGGAAAAAAATAAAAAAAGTCGTGCTGCTCGGGCAGCACGACTTGCTACAAACAAATTATAATCCCATGAATTTTCTGCGTCTGTCCAAGCTAGTCTGTACTTTAAGCTTGTGAAAGAAAGTTTGGCTTTTGGACGCCAAATAATATTTCTGAGGTTGTGTAAAAAGCCCCTGGCATGTCATTTGGCGGCGTCAGCCGCCAAATGTTATTTTAAATGAACGACGTTTTGCCTCATTTTGCAAAGCAAAATGAGGCAAAACGTCGTTCATTTAAAATTTTCTTTCGCCGCAGTAGGCGGCGGAACACTTTTTACACAAGCACACCATATCTTAGCCCGTTTTACCAAGCAACTTGATGCTTCAGGCAACATCGGACACCTTGTACGAACTGCTTTTTTGATGTGGATAGATAAAAAATTTACCTATCCTTAAAATATCAACCACTTTCTTGTAAAAAGAAACCGAATTCCTTTCAAAAAAGCACTAAAATTATATACACGGAATTGTGTAAAAAGGTTTGTAAAAAAAATAAAGAAAGCGGGAAAATTGTAAAAAAAAAGCGAGTCGCACCATACAGTACGACTCGCCCTCGAAATCCCATGAACATAAAATAGAACTTGACCTATTTGATATAAAATATCTTACGGAAAATGAACTTCAATTTTAAAGCTTGCATATAGTAAGTCAGTCTTAAAACACTGACTTACTATATGGCAAGGAAAAGATCCCATGAACATATCCAAATTTCGCATCTGGCGCTTTTACCAGAGTGCTTCGTTTGACAATACAAACATCTTAAGAAAAATCCCAGGCTGCAAAAACAAAAAAATAATATTGTGAAAAAAATAAAAAATAAATAATAAGCAGTTTTATTAAATTTTAAATAGTATTCGAGATAAAAATTGTGTGTATTGTGAAAAAAATCAGTAAAAAAGGGCAATAATAATCCAAGATTATTTTTGAAATAGGTACAAAATTTTAACGAAAAGGACTGGAAAAAGCGGGGTTTTGGATAAAGGCGGTATCCGAAAGCATTTTGAGAAAAGCGATGAGGTCGCTTTTATCTTGCTCTGATAGGGGAAAAGGACGGATATTGGGGTCCACATTGGGCGCAGGGTGACCACCAGAGCGATAATGGTCGAGCACTTCTCCGAGGGTTTTGAATCGTCCATTGTGCATATATGGAGCGGTAAATTCAATATTCCGGAGGGTGGGTACTTTGAATTTCCCATTGTCGAACCTGTTTTTGGTGAATCCGCCAAGCCCTTTGTCAGGAAACTCTTCCAGGGTGGGGGCGGACGTCAGCCCGTTATTGCGAAAATTATTGTCTGTAAAGAATGGATTAAAATGACAGTGGGAGCATCCCGGATGATCAACATTCTGGCTATTTTCAATGAAAAATAGCTCCATTCCCCGCTGCTCGGCATCCGTGGGGAACCCCTGCCGGCCCCAGATGACCCTGTCATAACGGGATTGGGCACTGACCAGGGTGCGCAGGAATTGACCCAGCGCTTTGGTCGTAAGGTCGCGGGTGATTTCCGACCGCTTTTCAATCCCAAATGCTTTGCGGAACATAGCGGGATAGGTCTTGTGCCGCCGGAGCTTGACTTCTACATTTTCCCAGGTGTCGTCCATCTCCAGATCATCTTCTACAGGCATGGAAGCGAGGATTTCTGGTGTAGCCGCTCTGCCATCCCAGAAAAATCCACGCGTGTGGTAGGCAAGATTGACCAACGACATCGCATTGCGACTTCCATCTAAGCCCCGGATGCCTTTGTTTACGGCCTGATTGCTCGCAAAAGCATACTTTTGCTCGTGACAACTACCACAAGCCTGCGTACTGTCGCGGGATAAAATGGGGTCATAAAACAAATGCCGTCCGAGTTCCACTCCGTCAACGGTCAACGGATTGTCTTCCAGAACGATAGCTGGAGGGAACCAGGAAGGGGCGCTTATCGTGTAAGGTTTGGGAGCGTATTCAGCACTGATTTTATCACTGGTTGTGACGCAGTCGGAACAGGGGAGCTCGTCCTTCGCGCAAGAAAACGCCAGGATAACTACAACGGCGAACAGCCAAATCCGGATTTTGATTAAATGGTGCATCGGCATCTTTTTTCCTATCAAGGAGATTTAAAATCAAGTATGGTTAAAAAACGGGTGTCCGTAAGTGTTCTGAGGAATGCTTTCAGATCTTCCCGGTCCTGGTGCCCGAGTGTAAGGCGCCTTACGTTGGGGCTGAGGTTGATTGCTGCGTGCCCTCCCGAAACATAATGATCCAGAACTTCATCCAGGGTTTCCATACGCCCATCGTGCATATAGGGGGCCGTTTGGACAATATTCCGGAGCGTAGGAACGCGGAATTTTCCCTGGTCATAACGGTTTTGGGTAAAGCCCGAACGCCCTACGTCGGAAAAAGTGCCGGAAGGAGAGGGTTCCTGAACCCCATTGTTTTGATAACTCAGGTCGCTAAAGAGGGGATCTACATGACAATGGTTGCACTCTGCCGCAGGGAGATCGGTAGATGCGTCAAAAAAGATCGTCCACCCACGCTTTTCCTGAGGGGTGAAATAAGCCAGCCCTTGCATAACGCTGTCAAAACGGGAGTGACTGCTTACCAGGGTGCGTTCGAATTGGGCGAGGGCTTTGGCAGCAAGCACACTGTCTATTTCATCAGCGCTGCGGAGGGAAAAGGCCTGGGAAAACTGCTCGCGGTAAAGGGAGGACTGCCGCAGGCGCTGTTCCGCTATCTTCCAGTCCAATCCCATTTCCAAAGGGTCGCGTACAGGATGAAAGGCCTGCTCTTCCAGGCTTGCGACACGGCCGTCCCAGAACAGCCCGGTATAATAGTATCCTACGTTGACCAGCGACAGGGCATTTCGTTTGCTTTTTCTACCTACAATACCGGTACTGCGCTTTTTTCCGTCTGTGAAATACCTTTCCGGACGATGGCAGGAAGCACAGGAAACCGTGCTGTCCGCAGACAGGATAGGGTCAAAAAAAAGGCGGCGACCCAGGGCAATGCCTTCAAGGGTGAGGGGATTGTCGGGGGGTATCTGCATAGGTGGGAAACCCGGTGGATCCTGCCAGACAATCCGGGTGGGTACGGATGCTCCCTTTTTCAACTCTCTGCACCCGAAAAAGGGGACAGTGGCTAGTCCGGTGCAGAGGATTGCCCATGCAACTGGACGCAAGTACTTCATTTGGTGCGCATTTCGATGGCAGCCGGGAGATTGTCGGCAATAAACCGGGCAATATCCTTGTTCGTGGTATGGTCGGCAGTTACGACCCTAAAATCAAGAAAATTGCCTGTTGGTGCAACTAAAACACGGCGTAGGTTTACATCAAATTCCAGTTGGCTGCCGGATTCCCCGATTTCGAAATTGCCCTGAAACGCCTTTTGCCTGTAATACGGGTTTTCGCCAATATGAAAAGTGAGTTTCTCGGAGAATTTTCCATCTCCTTTGATATCGGCATTTCCTTCTACTTTGGTAAAAACATACCCTTTGGCCCAGGACCAGTAATTGCCATCGAGTGGGTGCGGGGGTTTATAATCGCCTGGGCTGGTGCCATTAAGGCGCGGCGATACACCAAGTCCGAGGTAGGCACCGGTATATTTGCCGGCAGGCACGCCTTTGACTTCAATTTTAACCCCTTCTGCCGCTTTGGTGGCATCCTGAATTTGCTCAAAACTGACGAGTGCGACATCCAGGACTTTAACGGTATCGGTTCCGGTAGCAGTCTGCCGGAGCAGCGAGAAATCGGATATATAGAATTGGAACAACTGAAACCGGACCTGCATACCTGCTTCGTAGGGGTACTCTTTTGCATACATCAGGAGGGGATTGTTCCCGAAAAAGCCTTTAAACTGCAGCGTAAGATTGGTTTTTTCGTCTGTAACCCCATTTTCTTCCCGGGTACAGGTAGAAAAAACTACGAGCAGCATACTCAGCAACAACAGGTTTTTCATTTTTCGAGTATTTTGGTTGTTTGTCCATAGCCACGTATCAGGAGGAAAACGGTTCTTTTTTCTTCATCCTGCTGCCAGGTCCGGCATGGTTCTTTAAAGGCACAAAAACGGAAGAAGTAGCCTTCGCTTTTGCTGTCGGCAGAAAATCCCGGATGCGCTTTTATGTCCTGTACTGATAGTTTTTGTGCAAATTTTCATAACAGGTGGGATAAAATGCACAATACTTATTGGTACAAGATATATACAAAGACTTTATACTTAAAACCAAAATTTAAGCGGCTTAGTTCGATGTTGTGGTGATACTGGTCACCGAGAAGGAGAAGGGTAGGTTTTCTGTTATTTTTCGAAAAATTTCAGCATCGGAGTCGGTGCGGAATTGGATGTTTTTCAGCCATCGGGCATAATCTATTTGCATGGTAAGAGCGATGTGGAACCCTGGGGGAACGCTTAGCGGGCTCTTGAACCCGAGTGCTATTTCCCTGACCGAAGTAGCACCGCCAATTTCGATTAGACGGCGTACGGTATCAGCAGGAGGAGATCCTGGGAACACTTCGATTCTTTGGGAGAGATAGCCTTGTGCCGCAGTCCACATAGGCACATTCTGAGGCCGCAGGGGGTGGGAGTTGGGCGCAGAGCCTGGATCGGCATTTCTGGCGGGCTCGCCAACCCCAATTTTAAACCGAACGCCGGTGAAGGTGCCTCCATCCTGGAAATTACCCGGCTGGATGCGGCCAAGTGAAGCCGGGGTAGCCAGGGCAAAATTATCTTCCACTTCGATGCGGAGGCTGTCACCATTGGGGTTAGCCTTTCGGAGTACTACGGTTTTGTTTAGCTTGCTTGTGGTGCCATCACTGCGCAGAAATTGGATTTCGCTGAGGTAAAAACGCAAATCGCCCAGACGGAAAGGATTTCCGGTGCCGTCTGGATAAGTATTGCCGGGAATAAAGTTGAGCAAGGAATCCCCAACAGTGAATTTGTGCAGCAAATCCAGTCGGATTTGGGGAAAAGTACAGCAATCCCCACAGTTTGCATCGGCATCCACCTGGAAATTGGTGGCCCGCACATCCAGACAACCGGTCTTTGGTTCTGCACAGTGCTGCAGGGACAAGACCAGGACAAGTTGGGCCGCCCAGAGGCTACCCTTGTTCATTTTGCTGGGCTTTTTCATGGTCCCGCACCAATTGTTTTACTAACTGTTTGACTTGAGTGGAAAATTCCTTATTTAAAATCCAATGGTAATACTGACGGTCATTGGCCAGGGTAGCGGCTACAGGTTGCCCATTGTATTTTCCAAAATTAAAAACGACCACGCCGTCCATATCGTAGCGCAATTTCTGGGTAGCATCGGCATAGCGCTGGTCATTGGTGAAAGCGTGGAGCGCCTGAACTTCCGGACGGACGGGGTTAGGGAGTACGGCGCCTTGCTCATCGGTATAGTCTATATCGCGGTAGCGCTCGAGCTGACCAAAGAATACATCAATGGTGGCACGTACATCGGCCAGGGCATCGTGGGCATCTCCATGGTCCTTATCGCAATAGAATTTTAGCGCAGCTTTGAGGGTCCTGGGTTCCATTTTGTAAAAGATGCGCTGGACGTCGATGGTCCTGCGCCTATCCATATCCAATTCGATACCGGCACGGGCGAATTCCTCCATCAGCATGGGGATATCAAAACGGTTGGAATTGTATCCTGCGAAATCGGCATTTCCGATGAATTCCCGGAGTTTGGGAGCCACTTGGATAAAGGTAGGCTTGTTGGCGACATCTTTAGGGGAGATGCCGTGTACGAGCATAGCTTCCAGGGAAATAGGGATACCGGGGTTGATGAGCATAGAAAGTTCCTGGGTTGCTTTTCCGTCTTTGGGGTATTTGATCATCGCTATTTGCAGAATCCGGTCGGTAGCGACATTGAGACCTGTAGCTTCAATATCGAAAAAGATCAGATCGCGGTCGAGGTTGATTTCCATACATTTACTTTTTTTCGAACAGGGTCTTTAAACCATCGGAATAGCGGACCTCCATTTTGCCATCCTGGGTACCAATGACGAGGTAGGCCTCGAGTTCAGGGCGCTGCCGGACTAGCTCCAGGGCTTTTTCAGGACCGAGCACCATACAGGCGGTAGCGTAGGCATCTGCACTCATGGCATCGGGTGCGAAGACGGAGGCGCTTAAGAGCGCGTTCCGCTCTGGAAATCCCGTTTTGGGATGAATAGTATGGCTAAACTTAATACCGTTCACCTCATAGAATTTGCGATAGTTGCCTGAAGTTGCTAAAGCCCGGTTTTCTAAGGGTACTACAGCGAGTATTTCGTCAGTCTTACCATCTTCCCGCGGGGCGTTGATGCCGATGGTCCAGGCCTGGCCCCTGGGGTTTTTACCCTTGGCGCGTACTTCTCCGCCTATATCGGCCAGGTAGTGGACAATACCTTTGGCTTCGAGCATACGTCCAATTTGGTCAACGGCATATCCTTGCGCGATCGCGTTGAAATCCAGTTGTATGCCCGGACGGGATTTTTGTACCAGCATACTGCCATCGGGTTGCCGGGACCAGCGTAGTTTCTCCATGCCAACATATTGTAGCAGGGAGTCCACTGTAGCACTGTCTACCGTGGAGATTTGCCTGGGTTTGGGCCCAAAGCCCCAATAGGCCACCAGTGGCATAACGGTAGGGTCGAATGCCCCCTTACTCGCGCTAAAAACTTCCCGGCTTTTTTCGAGGTTGGCGATAAAATACCCGGGAGACGCAGGGAGCCTGAAAGTATCCACCAGGCTGCGGTTGAAGTTCGAGATCAGGGAATTTGCCTCATAAGTGGAAACTTCCTGGTTGAGCTGATCGAAAAAAGTCTCGAAATCCTGTTTGAAGTTGCGTTGCAGGCTATCTGCATAAGTGATCCGGTAATACGTGCCCTGAGCCTGCCCTTCAACGGTGAGGTAATCAGTTGTGACAGGCTTTTTGGGCGCGGTACAGGCAACAGCCAGGATGAAGAGGGAAAAGAAAAAGGGAATGATGCGCATATTGCAGGTCATTTTCTGGCCTGCCACTGGGCATCTACCGAATACCATCCCGGACCGGTCAGCAGCAGGGCCGTATAGGCGGTGAGGTAAAGGATGGACATTTCCTTATCGCTGAATGGATCGGCCCAGTGTGCATAGAACGCCGCCACCAGCATGGTGATAATGAGGGGAATCAGCGAAAGGCGGGTAAACAGCCCAATAGCCAGTAAAACAGCACAAACTACTTCGGCAAATACTACAAGTGCCAAAGAAGGTACTGGCCCGATTCCAAAGGGGTCGGCAAATTGGATTTCCTCACTGCCAAAGAGGCGGTCAATTTTCCTAAGCCCATGGCCGAACACCATGCTCAGGCCGAATACCAGGCGCATCAGCAGTAACGCCCAGTCCATTTTTTGTGTTTGGTTCATTTCTTCTTGTTTTTTTGTTCTGTAATCTTTTAAGTTGCGGTACAAAACTGAGGTTTTGAAAAATATTCTGAGGTTATGTAAAAAGTATTTTGCCGCCTTCGGCGGCGAAAGAAAGCGGGGTTGTGTAAAAAGCCCCCGGCTTTTCATTTGGCGGCTTGCGCCGCCAAATGT
>CAZGOT010000083.1:4852-11695 GCA_964527495.1 uncultured Haliscomenobacter sp. | reverse complement strand
TTGAAAATAGAGAATAAAACCGCATACACAAACGGTACCCTCTCAACTGTTGATTTGTCCACGGGTCAAAAGAAGCGTCTTGCATTGGTCGTGAGCTTGCTGGAAGATAAAGAAATATTGATTTTCGATGAGGTGGCGGCAGATCAGGATCCCGCATTCAAAAGCTACTACTATAAGGAACTACTGCCTAAGCTGCAGGAAAACGGTAAAACCATCATTGCCGTTACGCATGATGACATGTACTTCCAGTATTGTGACCGAAAGTTAAAAATGTTGAATGGAAAAGTTTCCCGGGAGACCCATTACAATAAAGGTAAAATCACTTTTGATAAAGAATTTACTGCTTAATTAACAAATATGCATTCAAAGAAGATAACAACATTGAATAAGATCGCGCTTTGGTTTGACCAGAATGGTTTGAATATCATCATCACACTGCTGGTGATATTTTTTGTGGTGGTCTATTTCTGGAAAAAAATCTTCATCACTGTCCCTGCCGGGCATTGTGCGGTACTATTTCAACCATTTGATGGTGGTACGCAGCTTGAACTGTATGAAGAAGGATTGCACATCGTCGCTCCCTGGAATGAATTGACTATTTACGATACAAGACTACAGTTAACCCTGGATACGGTAGAAGCTCAATCGAAACAAGGTTTAGCAGTGAGCCTGGTCTTCGCTGCAAGGTATATTCCAAAGCGTGAAAAGCTGTTTGAAATCCACAAGTTTATTGGTCCCGACTATGTTGAAAAAATAGTCCTCCCGGAAGCGATCGGCGAGTTGAGGGATATTTTAAGCAATCAACATCCCGATAATCTCTACACCATTTCTGAAGCCAAATTACAAAGTGAATTTCTTGAAGCGGTAAAGAAAGATATTGGAGAGAATTGGATTTTATTCGAGGATGTTAAAGTGTTAAAAGTAATTGTTCCAAAAAACTTTGCGGCTGCTATTACTCAAAATCATATTCAGGAACAGAAATCAAAAGAATACGTACACATCCTGGATCAGGCAAATCGGGAATTGGCCCGCAAAAAATTGGATGCTGAAGGAATTGCTGCTTTCGAGCGTATTTCCGGGGTTTCTTATCTAAAGTACAGGAGCATTCAGGCTACCGAAGCCCTTAGCGTTTCCCCAAATGCTAAAGTGATCGTAGTTGGTAACGGGAATAAGGATGTGCCTTTGCTATTGTCGGAAAATCAATAACAAATTTTTAAAATCAGACAGTGATTTTGATTGCGCCCTTTGGACGCAGATAAATCAGCCTTCTGAAAAGAATCCTGACACGGTTTAATTGGATTTCGAATCCCTTAACTTAAATTAATTGTGCGGCTATGATGCGCGGTAAGGTTATTTTCTATTGTTTAATTGGATTTTACTGGGGTTTGGGTATTCCCAAAATATATGCGCTTGAACGCACAGATAGCATTCCAAAATTAAAAGTACACTATCAGTTATCTTTTAATGGAAATTATTCTAAAAATATTGCTGAGCAGTTTTTAGCAACGACAAATAACTCCATTAATCTTCAAAAGGGATCACTGGGATTTACACAGTTGCTGAACTACCAATATAGCACCTTCAAATCCTCGCCATCCGCAGCAGCCATAAATTTACTCAATGAAACGCTGACGACCTCCCGGCTTGCCTACCTGATCAACAAGGTCGAACCATTTGTACTATTTGGATTTGAAAGTAGTAATGTCAGATCGATAAAAACCAGATATTATTCTATCGCAGGTGTAGATTATAAATTGCTCAATAAAAAAACAGCCAGTCTATCCCCGCTCATTGGATTATGTAGCGAAAGCACTATTTACAAGGATAAATCAAATTACAACCACTACTTTATAGTTTTTGGGGCCAGGGGATTTCATGCACATGCCCAAAATAAATTCAGGATCCAGTATGATGGATACTTCTTTAGACACATGGCAAAAAATCGATGGCGATATCAAGGCGCCTTGACAGGAATGATTCAAATTATCAAGCCTCTTTATGCTTCTGTTAATTTGAATGCCTTAAGCGAAAACATACTCGGCCAGGATACATCGCCAAGGATTACCACCATCAGTTTCGGACTCACTTTCCGGAAATAATGTCGAAAAAGATTATGCCTAATCCATCCAATATTGCAATTATCGGCACCAGTATGGTATTCCCTGGTAAAATCAACTCTTTATCAGATATGCATATCAGGCTCCTCAATAAATTGGATGCCATAACGGAAGTGCCTGACGAGCGATGGAATGCCAATGCATATTTCGATACCAGCTCGGACCGCACTGCTAAAATCAATAATACCAGAGGGGGATTTATTGACGATGTTAAAGGTTTTGATACCGGCTTATTCGGTATTTCTCCTGCGGAAGCAAACGCAATGGATCCTCAGATAAGAATTTCCATGGAGCTGGCCTTTCGCCTTTTCGAAGATGCCGGGTATAGTGACGGCCATTTAAAAGGCAGTGCCACCGGTGTTTATATGGGGGTCTGCTTCAATGATTATCGGGATCTGTGCTATGAACTGGGGGAGACCGGGATAAATTCCCATACGATTACAGGGAATACCAATTGTTGCGTTTCAGGACGTATTGCCTATAACTTTGGCCTTCAAGGGCCCTGTATTACCATTGACACGGCTTGCTCCTCTTCCCTGGTGGCCGTTCATTACGGGATTAAGGATCTTTTAGCAGGAGATACCGATCTGGCGATTGCAGGCGGCGTCAATATTATGCTCCGACCTCAGAATCACATGGCCTTCACAAGCCTGAATGCATTGTCTCCCAATGGTATTTGCTATTCATTCGATGCGCGTGCAAATGGCTATGTCCGGTCGGAAGGGGGAGGAATGATCCTGATGAAGCGATTGAAAGACGCGATTGACGACGGAGATAATATCCTTGGTATCATCCGTTCTTCTAATGTAAACAATGACGGAAGGTCGCGGAGCTTTACTGCCCCAAACCCCGATGCCCAAAGCAGGCTTATTCAAAAGACCCTGGAATATGCAGGAATTACAATGCAGCAGGTAGATTATATTGAGGCACACGGTCCGGGCACTTATGTAGGCGACCCCATTGAATTATCGGCTATTTCAAAGGTTTTTGAAGAGGAGGACAGGTCAACACCACTTTATGTTGGATCCATTAAATCCAACATTGGCCATACCGAGTCAGCAAGTGGAATCGCCAGCTTATTGAAAGCCCTGGCAGTTGTGCGTCATCGCATTATTTACCCCAACATTCATTTTGAAAATCCAAATCCACGATATCACTGGGATAAATCCAACGTTAAAATTCCCACAGAACCCATTGCATTAAGTGGAACCATACGTGCAGGTGTGAACTCTTTTGGGATCAGTGGCACCAATGTGCACCTTATCCTGGAAACCTATGAGGAGGCTACCCAAAGGACAAAGACTGCTGCTTCCTTTCCCCTACCCTATGTGTTACCAATCTCCGCAGCAAGCCCACGCCAGCTGAAAGAACGCATTATCCAACTTCAGAATTGGTTGTCTGATAACCCTGAGGACTTACCGGATAAAATAGCATCCTTTGCACGGTTCAGGGCCCACCTGCCTTTCAGGGAATTAATCTGGGCAGACTCAGCCGACGGATTAATGGCTAAACTGTCTGCCCTGGTATTGGATTCGACAAATGAAGGGGATTATTCAAGGTCAAAAAAAGTATTCGTTTTTTCAGGCCAGGGAGGTCTTTGGGATGGCATGGGCAAGGAATTGATGGATCGCTTTCCGGTTTTCCGGGATTCCATGCAAGACAGCCTTACCTTAATCCGCCGGGAGCTGAAGCTGGAATTAGCGCATGGATTTTCTCAAATCCCTAAAGAAGAAGTCGCACGGCAGCTTTTGACCTTCTGCTATCAACTCGCTCTTGCTGAAACACTTGATTTTTTGGGTATCCTCCCGGATCTGGTCATTGGTCACTCCCTGGGTGAAGTGGTAGCGGCATGTTTTGCCGGACTTATAAGTAAGCCTACGGCAATCCGAATTGTAGAGGCCCGAGCAAGTGCAATAAATTTAATTGCCGGCAAAGGGACGATGTGGGTGGTGGGAATGTCCTGGATGGAATTCAACGCGCATTATGCAGGGAATTACCCCACTCTTGATGTAGCAGCAGAAAATGGTCCACATACCATCGTGCTTTCCGGACAGATAGAACAATTTCGGTTGCTGGCAAAAGAACTGGATCAAAAAGAGATTTTCAATCAACAAACCCAAATTAATTATGCCAGTCACAGCAGATATGTACAGGAGGTAATCCCATTTTTTAGAGATAAAATAAAGGACCTGAAGCCTGATGGCAATTTCCAGCGCACAAAAGTATTTTCTACCAGTCAATTAAAATATGTAGAAACCTCGGAAACAGGTGTAGATTACTGGCTGGAGAATATTTTATACCCGGTTAAATACAAGGAAGCGATTGAAGTATTATGCCAGGAAGGAACTATTCTGGGAATTGAAGTCTCTTCCCACAGCCTGCTATCAAGTGTTTCCTATGAAATAGCAGAGGGTTTTCAAAACAGGTCGCTTTTCTTACCCGTAATTATCAAGGAAAAATCAGAGTGCTCAAGTATCCTTCAGCTACTTAGAAACCTTTACATGAAGCATATGGATATTTCCTGGGATGCCCTATTCAGTCCTTTTGGAGATCGCAAGATAACAGCACCTGAATATCCAATGGAGAAAAAAGAATATTGGATAGGGAAGGATATCTTAATGGATCAAAAACCAACCTTGATCGAATTAGAAACCGAAACTCCGGAGGATTGGAAATCCTATTTAAAACAATTGATTTCTTCGGCCACACTCATCCCGATACAGGATATTGACGAGGATCAGGGTTTTCGAAATCTGGGCCTGGATAGCCTGATGATCCTCAAATTGAAAAAGCAACTGGAAACCCAAAAAGGGATATCCTTAAGTTCAACCGCATTTTGGAATTACCCGGATATTCGAGCCCTGTCTGCCTTTCTGGCTAATTCCACCGAAACCCATTCCAATAAGGCAATTGCTGCAATGGAGGATACAATGAGCGATGAAGATATTAACAATGCATTGGATGCACTAATCAACGAACTGCTCTGAAATATGGAAACAACACCAATGCAGGACAGACTTCGCAAGTCGCTTCAAATCATAAAAAATCTCCAGGAGCAGCTGGCAGAGAAGCGTTCAATGGAAAAAGCATCCATATTGGGCGCTGCTTTTACCCTCCCAGGTGGAAACGACACCTACAGCAATTTTTGGCATACCCTGAACAATAAGCAACATGCCATTTCGAAATATCCCGCGGAGCGAATGGATTTACTGAATCTGTCCTTCGAGGAAATAGCCCCTGTCAGCGGTGGATTTATTGATGCCATTGATCAGTTTGATCCTGGATTTTTCAACATAGGCCTCGAGGAAGCCAAGGCCATGGACCCACAGCACAGGATCCTCCTTGAACTGGTCTGGCGGGCATTTGAGGATGCAAATATCAATATCGAGGAGTACAGAGGCAAGCGGGTGGGCGTCTATGTAGCCCTCTCCAACAACGATTACTCGTTTCAGCGGTTCAGGACGGAACAAGTAAAGAGCCCCTATGATTTCACCGGCAACATACTCGCAACAGCAGCAGGCAGGATTTCCTATACGTTCGATTTCAGAGGACCTGCCCTGGTGGTGGATACAGCCTGCTCTTCTGCCCTGGTGGCCATGGACCAGGCTTTTCATGCATTGAACGAACGCAAGTGTGACCTTGCGGTAGTCGCGGGAGTGAACCTCATCCTGGACCTCAGGGTAAATGAAGTCCTCCGGCAAATCGAGGCCACATCTCCCGAGGGGTTCTGCAAGCCCCTGGATGCTTCCGCAAACGGATACACCAGGAGCGAAGGCGGTGCTGCTTTCATCCTGAAAAGAACGTCAGATATTGACAAGCAGTGGGAAAAACCCATCTGCGAAATAATTGGAAGCGCCACCAACCACGACGGCAAATCCAATGGTTTTACTGCTCCCAACGGGAAAGCACAGGAGGCAGTCATCAAGGACGCATTGCGAAATGCAGGCATAAAACCAGCTGATGTAGATATCATCGAATTACACGGAACCGGGACCAAGCTCGGGGATCCAATCGAAATTGAAGCCATTCGCAATGTGTTCACTGCTGATCGCAGGTCAAAAAAGTTATTGCTGGGTGCTGTGAAATCTAATCTCGGCCACCTGGAGTGCGCTGCCGGTTTCGCAGGACTAATTAAAGTGATGTTAAGCTTTCAGCACAAGGCCCTTCCCCCCACTGTAAACATATCAAAGTTGAATCCCCTGATCCAGTGGCATGACGACCTTGAAGTTCCATTGGAAACCACCACTTTGGATAGTTATGACAAGATTACGGCAGGCATAAGTTCTTTTGGTATAAGTGGTACAAATGCACACCTTGTTGTGGCATCCGTCAATGAAAACAAAGAATTCCAGGAAAACAATCCGATACTGCCTTTGCTGATATCGGCGCCATCGGAAGATAAACTGCATAAGCTCATAGAAAATTTCCAGCTCTTCCTGCCGACTGCCAACTGCCAGTGGTCGGATATTTGTTCTGCAGCGGCCGTCGGACGAAAGCACTGGCCTTTTAGGGCTTCAATCATCGCCGGAAGTATTGCTGAAGCTATGGAAAACCTGCAATCCGGCCATGTCGCATATGGTCATATTGGCAAAATTGTTGAATCAAAAGAACGGGTTTACCGCGAAGAGGTAAACCATGACCAGCGCGTTGCTCTGGAAATACAGCAAGATTACCTTTCCGGCAAAGCAATAAACTGGAAAGCAGCTTTTCCGGCTATTTCTAAAAA
>CAZGOT010000083.1:0-4752 GCA_964527495.1 uncultured Haliscomenobacter sp. | reverse complement strand
GAGCCCATATTGATTGAAAAGCAGGTCCATGTTTGGATTGAACTGAAGCAGGACGATAAAAAGTACACAGGAGTGCTTTATACACAGTCAAATGGAGAAGAATGGACCAAAAGCTCGAGTTTTGAAATAACCTCCAGTGGAAGAACACCCTCGGGGGATAGGATGCCATTAGAGGGGCAGTCCATGGATATTTCTAAGTTTTATGAACGCTGCAAGTCCATAGGAATCCATTATCAGGATCGTTTTGCCCAACTGCAGGAGGTCACGCACCATCAACAATCCCTGGGCGGGAAGATTTTTGAAAATACCTCGACGAGCGGCTTTTTAATCGCTCCGGATGTGCTGGACAATTGCTTTCAGGTCTTCGGCGTGTGGCTCATGGAGCGGTTTGGCTCAAAAGCGTTTGTGCCAACAGATACAAAAGCATTCAGATTTTACCAGACGCCTCAAGGTCAGGTTGAAATCCGCGTGAAGCTCCCCGAACAGGGCCTGGTAAACGGAAAGATATCCGCTTCCTTTTCAATTTACAGCAGCAATGGTTTGTGCGCAGAGCTGGTTGATTTCTCTGTCATGCAAGTTGACAAGGATAAACTCCTTAAGTCGTTTGACCGCCTGGATAATCATATTTATGCATTAACCTGGGAGAGCGAAGAGATAGGCGATCCGCAATCCGCGGCAACCAGGATGCCTGTATTCAAGACTGTGTTTGACAACCGTCCAATGCTTGAGCGTTCAGCCAAGACCCTGGTGGCCCTGGATGTACTTGCAGATGAGCTTGTCGCTCAGATATTGCACGAATTGGGATTTTCCCAAAAGCGCGGCCAGAAATTGCCAAAGGCCACTTTGCGCAAGGAGTTGAATATTTCGGAAAGGCATTCCAGGCTGTTCGACAGGATACTGGAAATTGGCCTTGACAACAAATGGCTGAATGAAAGCAGCCAGTTCTACGAGGTGCATTCCATTCCGGAACCGGATATAACAAGATCAATACAAGCGTTTAAAGCTAATTATCCTCACGCCGCCATGGAACTGAAAGTGCTCTATGATTGCGCGAGCAACATACCACAGGTGCTGACTGGCAAAAAGGATCCTTTGGAAATATTGTTCCCTGGTGGTTCTACAGAAGTGCTCTCCGGCTTTTACAACTGCGACCCCTTCCTCATCATGTATGACCTGTGCAAAAATTCCTTTGCAACCTGGCTGGAAGAGAATGGTCGCGGCAAAAAGATAAAAATACTGGAACTAGGCGCTGGAACAGGCAGTACAACCAAACAACTATTGCCCCTCCTGCAAGGCTATCAAGTTGATTATGCTTTCACAGATATCTCCCCCTTGTTCCTCTCTGTCGCTCAGGATGCATTCGAAGAATACCCGTTCATCACCTATCGCCTGTTGAATATTGAAGAGTCGATCAGCGGCCAGGGTTTCAATCCGGAATCGTATGATTTGATCATTGCTTCCAATGTCCTGCATGCTACCAGGAATCTGGCTGATACTTTCAAAAACGTGTTGGCGCTTCTGAAAAACAATGGTTCTCTTTTCATGGTGGAAGGAACCATGTCCATGAAATGGATAGATCTGATATTCGGCCTAACGAGCGGTTGGTGGTTATTCAGCGACTCGGATCTGCGTCCCAAACATGCAACACTGAGCGTGGAAAAATGGCAAAGTTTTCTGACCTCATCCGGCTTTGCACCACCCCAATTCATCGAGCCCTTTTTCGAGGACAAAACTGCTACCGGACAGTCGGTGATATGGACACAAAAGCAATCAGAGCAGCCTTACCAGACTGCAAAAATTAATTGGTTATTAGGGGATTCCAATAAAACAACGGAAGGTAAAAAGTGGGAATACCCCGATGCCCCATTCGCTATTAAAATTGAGAGCAAAGCAGCAAATAAAAGCAGCGAGGACCACGCAAGAACCTTGCTCCCGTTGATTGAGCAACTGAAGTTTTTGCAGTCACAGCATCCGGCGCATAAGCGATTATTCATTTTTTATTACACAACAGCACACCAGCAGATCATTGGCTTCTGGAGGGTACTCCAAAACGAATGGCCCGATTGGGATATAAACCTGGTCATAGCAGATGATATAAGCCCAGCGTTAATCCAGGCTGAAATAACCTCGGCTTCAAAAGGAGATTGCTCCAGGTGGAACCGGTCTGGCAGGGAGGTCTTGCGGTTGAGGAGGAAAACCCTGGTAAACAGCAAGCCGCTGGATTTCAGGCAAAAGAAAGTGCTGGTCACGGGTGCCTCCGGAGGATTGGCCCAGGCCCTGATTGGCTGGCTGTTGGAAAAGGGAGCTGCCAGGATCATAGGTGTTTCCCGATCAAGGGGATCGGAAACAATGAATGACAAACGAATAGAATACCACTACTCAGACCTGCTCGACTGGGTCAATGATGCCGACTTGGATGGAGTTTTCGCCATCTTCCATCTGGCAGGCACGCTGGACAATCAACTTGTGGTAAACCAGAGTGCACAAACCCTATTGAACGTCCTGAGGCCGAAAATTGACGGCGCCCTCAAGCTGCGGCATCTAGCGGTGAACCATTCGGTACCCCACTTAATCCACTTCGGTTCCTCTGCCAGCTGGCTGGGTACGGTTGGTCAAGCCAACCATGCCTATGCAAACTTTGATTTAACTGCTGCGGGAAACAACCCCGGCAACCTGAACGAGATATCCATCCTTTGGGGCGCATGGACATCGGGAGGAGCCGTGCAAAAATACGATGCCGGGTCCTGGGTGAATCGCATCGGCATGAGCACGATTCAAACGCAGGAGGGGTTGAATTTAATGGATCGCATCATCGGGTTGGGAAATCGCGAACTTGGAGTTTTTCAACTTGACTGGGCAAAGTACCAGGAAGTCATGAAAGACACGCCGTTGATCCACGATTTCCTGGGTATGAATGAAGCGCTCTTCTCCTCTTCCCGGATTGAAAATTCACCGGAGACGTTTGCCAATTTTGATGAGGTGGCCTCCTGGCTGGAGGCAGAACTGAGTTACACCCTTGGATATGAGCGCAGACAATCTTTTGACTACGATACGGGATTTTTCGATTTGGGGCTGGATTCGCTGACGACATTGGATCTTGTGAAAAGGATTGAAAACAAGATCAATGCTAAGTTGCCTTCCACCGTATTGTTCAAGTATCCTACCATCCAGCAACTCGCCGGGTATGTGCTGGATCAAACTGCAGATTTGTTCCGTGATGCCGGAAGCACGGGCAATCAATCGGAAGAAGACCTGGCTGCCTTGCAATTTATCGATGATCAATTCAATGCAATGATTGATGAGACAAGATGAACTGAGTCCACTGCAAAAGGCAGCTTTGCTGATTGAAAATCTTCAGGCAAAGATTTCCAGGCTGGAATCAAAGAATGGTTCTAAAGAGGTAGCTGTAATAGGTATCGGCTGTGCTTTCCCCGGGAACATAGGGAGCCCAGGGACATTTTGGGAAAAACTCCTTGACGGTGTGGATACTGTTACCCGACTACCCCAGGATAGATTTGAAATTGAAACACATCGCGACCTTTATGGATCATTTTTAGATAACGTGGATGCATTTGATGCCGACTTCTTTAACATTTCCAGAAGAGAAGCGCCTGCGATGGACCCCCAGCAAAGACTTTTACTGCAAACAAGCTGGCATGCACTTGAGGATGCGGGCATAATCCCCAAAAGCCTCCACGGGACAAAGACTGGGGTATTCATCGGAGCAATGAACTATGATTACAGCGAGTGGTCCTATGCCCCGGAGGATATTGACATCTACACAGGCACCGGCACTTCCAACAGCATCTTGTCCGGCAGGCTGGCCCATTTTTACGATTGCAAGGGCCCTGCGCTGACCATTGACACCGCCTGTTCTTCCAGTTTGGTAGCCATGCACCAGGCGGTCCGATCCATTCGGACAGGTGAGAGCGAAATGTGCATAGTTGGTGGAGTCAGTGCCATCCTTTCGCCAACACTCTATCACATTGAATCTGCCAATCAAATGCTGGCAAAGGACGGTAAGTGCAAGGCATTTGACGAGTCCGCAGACGGGTTTGTCAGGGCAGAGGGCTGTGGTGTGGTGATTTTAAAGCCATTGAAAGCTGCATTGAAAGATGGGAACAAGATCTATTGTGTCATCAAGGGATCGGCCGTCAACCATGATGGAAGGAGCTCCGGCTTAATGGCCCCCAATCAATCTGCGCAGGAAGCCTTGTTGCGCTCCGCCTTAGAGGATTCAGGACTTGAGCAAGCAGATATCAAATTTGTAGAGTGCCACGGAACAGGAACCCGACTGGGTGACCCGGTAGAAGCCGGTGCATTGAGCGCCGTGTACAGAAAACGGCCTGCCGACCCATTATACATCGGGTCCCTGAAAACAAATATGGGCCATCTGGAAGGGGCAGCCGGAATTGGCGGATTTATAAAATTAGCCCTTTCGCTATATCACAAAACGATAGTTCCATCCCTTCATTTCAACAACCCCAATAATTTAATAGACTGGAGCTGCTTAAAAGTTCCAATACATGTATTGTCATTGGGTGAAAAAGATATTTCCGGAGGTGCGAGTTCTTTTGGTTTCAGCGGCACAAATGCACATGTAATTGCCTCCTCTTTTAGTCAGGAGGAATTTCCCCATGGCGATTCAACCCATTTGCCGATCGTGGTATCGGCGGCAAGTCCAGCAGCTTCTGAGGATCAGATACGGCATATTTCAGGGCACAAGGACCTTTCGGCCAACCAGCGGTTTAC
>CAZGOT010000082.1:0-11697 GCA_964527495.1 uncultured Haliscomenobacter sp. | reverse complement strand
ATTCAAAATTTCCTTTCGCCGCCGAAGGCGGCAAAAGACTTTTTACACAACCCCGTATTATTATACCAGGAGGGATTAAAACGCCTCTTCCAGTGCCTGCTGGAAGTCATTAATGATATATGCTGCATCTTCCTGTCCGACATACATACGCAGGATGCGGTGGTCAGGATTTGCAGGGTCGAAATCCCGTTCGTCGAGGCTTGCACAGCGTGGGAGTATCAGGCTTTCGTGCCCGCCCCAGCTCACTGCCATAAAGATATGCTTTAAACTTTCACAGAAATGGACGATTTGTGCTTTATTTTTTGCATGTAGATAAAAGCTCAGGAGTCCACAGGCGCCATCCATTTGTCTGGTGGCAAGATCGTACTGGGGGAATTGGGGGTCCAACGGAAAAAGGACTTTTTCTATCTGAGGGCACTGCTGCAGAAAAGCTATGACCTGGGCGGTAGTTTGGGTACATCGCTCAAGCCTTGCTGGCAGGGTGCGCAGTCCCCGTATTAGCAGCCAGGCATTGAAGGGTTGTATGCCGCTGCCGATATTGAGGTATTCGCTGTCAAAGATTTTTTTGATCATAGCTCTGCTGCCACTGAGTACCCCTGCTACAGTATCGCTGTGCCCGCCAATATATTTGGTGGCACTTTGGAGTACCAGGTCAATCCCCATTTCGACCGGACGTTGGTAAAGGGGGGTGCAGTAACTGTTGTCGCAGATAGTAATAATACCCCGTTCCCTTGCAAGGGCCGCTACTGCACGAAGGTCCTGAAGCTCAAAAGACCAGCTCAAGGGGCTTTCCAGATAAATGACCTTCGTATTTTCCCGTATTGCTGACTGAAAGTTTTCCACAAAACGACCATCTACATACGTCGTTTCAACCTGGAACCGGGGCAGGACGATATCGAACATTCGCTGTGCCCAGGTATAAGGATGCCGTACACTAACGATATGATCCCCGCTTCGGACGTTGGCAAGTACCGCTGCAAAAATAGCGGCGGCACCACTGTTGAACACCAGTGCATCCTCTGCTCCATCCAGTGCCGCCAGTTTTTTTCGCAAAATATCAACAGTAGGATTTAGGCCTCTGCTGTACAAATAGCCGCTGTATTCATCTTCGAATAAGCCCCGCAGTTCTTCCACCCTTTTTGCGCGGAAGTTGCTGGTCTGCATGATGGGCGGGGCAACAGCATTAAAATAATTTTCCCGGTCTTCTGCCAGTTCGTTGAGGATAAATGAAATGTCCATAGCTATTTAGTGGAGGCTTTTTTGTGATAAAACCAAAAATAGACTGCAAGAAAAAGCAAGAGCAAGCCAATACCGAGCGCTGCAGAACGAGGGTCTTTCAGGACAACCGCTACCGCAATTGCGGCATATCCGATAACAAAAACCCCGGCAAAGAATGGGGTGAGGCGGCGCAAAATTGTACCGCTCACCAGATGTTCCCCTGCCTTGCGCTGTCGCAGGATGAAAATTGTCGCAGCAGAAGTGCACATACCAATGCTGTCGAGAAACATAGTAAACCCGAGGATCTTATCTATTCCCCTTCCGATAAATACCACCATAATCGTTGCCAGGGCAAAGACCGTGAGACCGGGTATCATAGCCCCGGTGCGCGGATGCCTCCAGCGAAATAAACGCGGAAAAACGCCGTCTTCACTCATGGCATACATCATACGCGGATTGGTCATAAGGAGGATATTGACATAAGAAAGGACAGATAAAAACATCATGGCGTCGAAAACTTTTGCCCCTGCCTTTCCAAACCAGGATTCGCACAACAAAGCGCCAATAGCTGTGGCATTTTTCATTTTTTCAAAGCCTATGACGTTTACATAGGTGTAGTTGAGGGTAATATAGACAAAGAGTATAATACCGAGACCTATAACCACACTTTTACGCAGAATATGCCCTGCGCTGAGTTCGCTGCCAAAATTGATGGTGTGCTGGTATCCTCCGTACATAAAGGATACGGTAATCAGGCTCACCATGAGGAGGAACAACCCGTTTTGTCCATCATAGGTGTAGAGCGTACTGGCCTCATATCCATGGGGCTCCACCGATACCCCGGAGAACAGAGAGGAAATCAGCAGGACGATCAGGCCGATTTTCAGGAGGGTGAGAAAATTCTGGGTCTGGCTACTGGTCCTCAGGCCCAGGATATTGACTCCATAAAACAGGGATACGCCTGCAATTCCGACAACCGTGTTGAATACCGGTCCTGCAGGTTTACCAAATAAAAGATCTGCTGCGAAATCTGCTCCAACCAGCACCACGATCGCCAGGGAGGCAGCGTTGCAAACCAGGATAAGCGCGTTTACCGTAAAACCTATTGCAGGATGATAACATGCGGCGAATACTTTGTAGTACCCACCCATCACCGGTAGCCTAGCCCCGATTTCAGCATAGGTCAGGGCTCCGAACAAGGCGATTATCCCGCCCAGTGCCCAGGCGCCAAAAAATATGGCTTCCGTGCCGGAGGTAGCCGCTACCAGCGCAGGTATTTTGAAAATCCCCATCCCGATAACCAGACTGATAACGATGACAGTGACAGAAAACAGCCCGAGGGTGTGTTGGGTATCCGTGCTTTTTGACATATCTTAGTGCTTTACTTTGACGAAAGTACAATAATATCCATCCAACATGCAAAACATTTATTATCCGTTGCTTGTCGCGATTTTTCTATGTGGCATATTTCCGGTGCAGGGACAACAAGGCACAGATTCCCTGCGTTTGTACCGCCTGTTCGCTATCCGCGATTCCTTTGAGCAGGCTAACCGCAGGACAGAGGGATTTGCGCGGGTGACAGAAGCTTCTGTCCTCAGTCGTGCTTCCTTTTACAGGGGGCTTCAGGATGGGACGAAAAATATTGTGGTAGAGCGATTAAACAGACAGGATCAGGTCAATCATCAGATTTTTTCTTTTATCCTGGCCGATGAAGTTTCAGAGGCGGATTTCCAAATGTATCTTGTTCCGTTTAATGCAGAAGGTGGGTTTTACAACGAGGCGGGTAGTGCTTTTCGGGGGCAGTTGCGCACCAGGGAGGATGTCGGACGATTGCTGACCCGCCTGCGCACTTACCCCCAGTATCTTTCTGATCATATCGCATTGCTGCGCACAGGAATCCAGCGGGGTATTGTAGCACCGCGGGTTGTAGCCGAGAACTACAGCACGTTGATCCCCCCCTTTTCCAGTCCCGATCCCGAAAAAAACACCCTTTGGAAAAATTTTCAATCCCTGCCGGCCAGTTTGCAAGCCAGAGAGCGGGACTCTCTGTTGAACTTAGGTAAAGCTATTATTTTTGAATCTATTGTACCGGCTTATGCTGCGTTCGATAAGTTTATGCAAGAAACCTATCTGCCGGCGTGCCGGGAGCGGCCGGGCATTTCGGAGATTCCCGGAGGCCGGGAGTATTACCGCAATCGCATAGCCCACTACACGACTATAGGCATGACGCCGGAAGAAGTATTTGCAACCGGAGAGCAGGAAGTGGCACGCATAAAGGCGGAAATGGAATCGGTAATGCGGCAGGCTGGTTTTACAGGTACCCTGGCGGAATTTTTTAATTTTTTGCGCACCGATACACGCTTTTATGCTAAAACTCCGCGACAGCTTTTGCAGGAAGCTTCCTATTGGTCAAAAAAAATTGATGGCCGGCTACCCGCATATTTTGACCCTCTTCCCAGGCTGAGTTATGGCGTAGAACCAGTTCCGGAAGCTATCGCGCCCAATTATACCGGGGGAAGATATTCTCCAGGGTCCGCTGCCAACCATCGCGCCGGGAATTACTGGGTGAATACCTATAAACTGGAAAGCCGCCCGCTGTATGTCCTCCCCGCGCTTACCCTGCACGAAGCGGTGCCCGGCCATCACCTTCAAATGTCCCTTGCGGAGGAGCAAGGAGGAGGACCTGCTTTCCGGCGCAGTTATTATATCAGCGCTTTCGGGGAGGGTTGGGCTTTATATGCCGAGTATCTGGGTAAAGAAATGGGTATTTACGAAACACCTTATGAAGATTTCGGCCGGCTCACTTATGAGATGTGGCGGGCATGCCGCCTGGTGATTGATGTAGGTATACACTATATGGGATGGAGCCAGCAACAAGCCCTGGATTATTTGAGTTCCAATGCTGCCCTATCGCTTCACGAGTGCCAGACGGAGGTAGAACGCTACATTGGTTGGCCGGGACAGGCAGTTTCCTACAAAATCGGGGAGATTACCATCCGAAAACTGCGCAAAAAAGCGGAAGCTGCGCTGGGCAGGAATTTTAATATCCGGGATTTTCATCGCGTAATCCTGGAAAATGGTTCGGTACCACTATTTATTCTGGAGCAGGAAGTCGAAAAGTATATTGCCGCACAAACCACTTCGTCGCCAGGAAGATAATGCACCTGCTGTCCTATGATACTTACAATTTTGTATGTTTTTTTTACCGCTTTGGCGGTAATTGATTTGCTTTCCCTGGCTTCTGCCCGGCGGGAAGCAAAGGAACTGGCGGGTTTGTTGTATGCTACACCACTTTCGGATGATTGGTATCCCTCAATTCCGGAACGCTGCCCCCTGGTTTTGCAGGAGTATATACATTCGACCGGCATTTTGGAGCAGGAAGCAGGACCTATACTGCGGATGCGTCAGAAGGGTTCGATACTACTGCATCCACGGGGATCCTGGCAGCCTTTTGAGGGTAAATTTTTTATATCGGCAGCTATTCCGGCTATGGTGAAATTCGCAGATGTCACTACGGGATTGCTGTGTTCACGCAGTATCCTGCAGGCATTATCCCCGGAGGGGGAAAAGTGGTCGGAAAAACGATGGGGCTTAAGTTTGCAGCCTTTTTTCTCTGGAAGGGGGGATATCCACCAATATCTGTTGTTGGAATATTTTGCTGCTGGCGTATGGTGCCCTTATACCTGGGTACAGCCCAGCCTGTCGTGGGAACAAAACGCAAGTGGCGACCTTGTGGTCCGTCCGGACCCTGCTCTTTCTCTAACCCTTTGTTTTGGCAGTGATGGTTTTCCCAAAAGTCTTTCGGGGCAAGTAGGCGACAGCACCATCACTTACACCTATTTTGACTACCAGGATTTGGGGGGAATGCTGTTACCTCTGCAGTGGGAGGTGGAGATTTCCAGACCTGGAATTCGTTATACCTACCTCCGGGGGCAAATTACCGATATCGTAACGAAGGGAAACTTTGCATGGTGGTAAATGGCTTTTCTATTCTATAAACATTGGGCCATTTTTCTTGTTCCTCCTTTGATTTAAGCCTTGTGTAAAGAGGGGTTGTTTAAAAAGTATTTTATGAAAAATATATTGGTTGTAGGGGCAAGTAAGGGCATTGGTCTCAGCCTTGCTCAAAGGGCGGCTACAGCAGATCGGGTATTTTCGGTTTCCCGTACGATAAGCCCTGAACTTGGGGCTTTAGGGACTACGCACTTCTTGCTGGATGCGGTACAAGACCCACTTGCTCCCCTGGATGCGCTTCCGGAAGTTTTGCATGGCTTGGTTTACTGCCCTGGCAGCATTACGTTAAAAACCATTAACCGCCTGAGTGAAGAGGATTTTCTACAGGATTTCCGTCAAAACGTGCTGGGGGCGGTACGGGTAATTCAATTCTGCCTGCCTCGCCTAAAGCGGGCCAATGGGGCATCAGTGGTTTTGTTTAGTACTGTTGCGGCAAAAACGGGAATGGCATTCCACAGTTCTATTGCCGCAGCGAAAGCAGCAGTGGAAGGTTTGGGCAAATCGCTGGCTTCAGAACTGGCTCCCCAGCATATTCGGGTAAATGTAATTGCCCCTTCCCTGACCCATACCCCTCTAGCCCATAGCTTGCTCAATACGCCGGAAAAAGTAGAAGCTTCGGCCAAGCGCCATCCGCTTAATCGCATCGGGCAACCGGACGAAATGGCTGCTCTGGCACAATTTCTGCTTTCCGACGATGCCGCCTGGGTTACAGGACAAGTCATCGGGGTAGATGGAGGGTTGTCTGCCCTTCGATAATCAGAAATATTTTACCGAAATTGCTTCGAATGAAATTATCTTTTCAAACGCTTCTTTTCATTCTGCTAATGGGTTTAGTGGCCCTGGTAGCCGGGAGATATTTTTATTTTCAGCCCCGGTTCGTACAAGGGGAGAAAGCACCGGATTTCCAGGCTGGCCTGCAGGATGGACAGGTTTTTGCTCTCAGCAGCCTTCGGGGAAATTATGTTCTCCTGGATTTCTGGGGAAGCTGGTGTGGTCCCTGCCGCTCGCAGAATGCCGCATGGAGAGGCGTATATGAACAGTTTGCCGAAAAGAGTTTTTCGGATGCACAAGGGTTCACCATTGTGAGTATAGGAGTCGAAAAGGATGCGGCCGCCTGGCAGCGGGCTATTGAAGCAGATGGCTTGGTTTGGCCTTATCATATTCTGGACCTTAGTCCCAGCCTTCGCTTTTTTTCCGGTCCGGTGGCGAAAAAATATCAGGTCAGGCAACTGCCAACTGCTTTTTTACTTAGTCCGCAGGGAGCGATTATTGCAGTGGATCCGGAACCGGCAAAAGTAGCCGCATTGCTCGCTTCAAAAGTTTTATAACGAGGGCTATTATCAATTATGCCCTGCTCTAATTGGTTGTGTGCAAATTTTCAAGATAGGGCGGATAAAATCCCAGAACCTATTGGTGCGAAGAATAAGGGGTCTTTTGAACAGTACTTGCCTGACATTTTGCACATTATCCGGACAGTATGCGCAAAACCTGTCAGGCTGCTGCCTTTTTTCTGACAAAGTGGCGGAAATCTATACCTGGCAAAAAAATTGTTGCACTTTTTTACCGGAAAACTGTCGGGCTGGTACGATGCCCTAAGGTCATATTGAAACAGCAAACGCTATAACGTGATGGAACAGGAAAATGCCACAACTAATCCAGAAGATCTGGTTCAGGAGGGAGGGGAGCAGGAAGCAGTAACGGAAACCCAATCCTATCCGGGGCTGGAGGAGAAATATGCCGAGCTTGTGCGCGAGCATGAAGAACTGCGTGAAAAATTCCTGCGGATATACGCGGATTTCGACAATCTGAAAAAGCGGACTTTGAAGGAAAAAGCGGATTTGCTGCGCACGGCCTCCCAGGAAACCCTTACTGCCCTACTCCCCGTCCTGGACGATTTCGACCGCGCAAAGGTCAATGCCGAAAAAGAAGGCAGTACAGAAAAAATGAGCGAAGGCATTCTACTGGTGTACCATAAGTTGTTTTCCACCCTCAAAGGGCTTGGATTGGAGATGATGGTCACCAATGGGGAGGTTTTCGACCCCGAGTTCCATGAAGCGGTCGTAGAAATACAAGCGCCGACTGAAGAAATGCGGGGAAAAGTGGTAGATACCGTTGAAAAGGGGTACCGGCTAAGCGATAAAATTATCCGGTACGCTAAAGTCGTTGTTGGCAAATAAGGGGGTTGTGTATTTTTTTTAAGACGGCGATTTTGATGGTTTTGCTTTGCAAAACCATCAAAATCGCCGTCTTAAAAAAAATCTTTGGCGGCGCAAGCCGCCAAAGGACGGCCTCCGGCCTTTTTACACAACCCCTGCTTTATTATCATCATGCCTTTCGGTAGGCGTTTGGGTCTGCATATTTGGCAGCGCTGCTGACCAGATATTTCAGGTCCGATTCTTGCCGGGGGCTCATATCCGAGGTATAAAAATGGCTCAAAGAGATTATTACGAGGTATTAGGTGTACCCAAAAATGCGGATAAAGCTTCGATAAAAAAAGCTTATCGCGAGCTTGCACTCAAGTACCATCCGGATAAGAACCCGGGAGACAAGGCAGCAGAAGAGCGTTTCAAGGAGGCGGCAGAGGCGTATGAAGTGCTAAGCAACGAAGACAAGCGCGCGCGCTACGACCGCTTTGGCCATGCAGGAGAGCCTCGGGGCGGCTTTTCCGGAGGGATGACGATGGACGATATCTTCGATCAGTTTGGAGATATCTTTGGAGACTCCGGCTTTGGGCAGTTCTTCCAGGGTGCCTCCGGCAGGGGTGGTGGCCGTGCAAAAGGACGCAAAGGAGCCAATCTACGGATCAAGGTGACGCTTACGCTGGAAGAAATTTCCACCGGGGTCACCAAAAAAATCAAAGTTAAGAAACAGACCTCCTGTGACGTGTGCAACGGTAGCGGGGCCAAGGATACCAGTTCAGTACGGACGTGCCAGACTTGTGGAGGGGCAGGCTATGTGCGCCAGGTCCGCTCGACTTTCCTGGGGCAAATGCAGACTACGGTGACTTGCCCTTCCTGCGAAGGCAATGGACAAACGGTTACGGCCAATTGCTCAAAATGCCGGGGCGAAGGTCATGTTCCTGGAGAAGAAACGATCGAAATCCAAATCCCTGCAGGGGTTGGGGAAGGCATGCAGCTCTCTATGCGTGGCAAAGGCAATGCCGGTGAAAAAGGAGGCCCTGCAGGCGATCTCCTTATTACCATTGAAGAAAAACCACACGAATTTCTTCAGCGCGACGGGCAGAACCTGATTTATGAGCTGTACCTCAATTTTGCAGATGCTGCATTAGGCACTTCTATAGATGTCCCCGTACTCGATGGTAAGGTGCGGATAAAAATTCCACCGGGCACTCAGGCGGGTAAAATCCTGCGATTGCGGGAAAAGGGCCTGCCTTCTGTTCAGGAGTATGGCCGTGGTGATCAACTCATCCATGTGAATATCTGGACCCCCAAGAAGTTTAATAACGAAGAGCGGGAGTTGCTGGAAAAAATCCGCACTATGCCGAATTTCCAACCGCAACCCGGGGTATCGGAAAAAAGCTTCTTTGAAAAAATGCGGGATTACTTCACGGAGCGCTAAAACTTATCTGGCTTGCGAACATTCCACCTATTTATCGCCGTCCTGGCTGGTATCAGCGTCGCTGCATGCAGCTCCGGTACTATTGTCAAAGAATCGCAAACAGTGCGGGACGGTATCTGGACCTATGCGGACAGTCTGCAGTTCCAGGCAAGTATTGAAGATACTTCCCGGCTTTATGATATCTCCTTGCTGGTGCAACACGATAAATCGTACACCTACCAAAACCTGTACTTAAAAATCCATACGCGTTTTCCGAAAGGTAGAGTCTTTGCGCAGCCGCTCTCTCTGGAACTTGCCGACAAAACCGGGCGCTGGCTGGGAAAGTGCCCGGGAAAAACCTGCCGGATGGAAATTCCCATTCAGCAAAATGCCTTTTTCGACGAAAAAGGGGCATATACCTTTACCCTGGAGCAGTTTATGCGCGTGGATTCCCTGCCAGGTATCCATTCCCTGGGGCTACATATCCAGGATATGGGACCAAAAAGCGGCAAGTAATAGTTGTATAAGGTTGTGTAAAACGGCCGGAGGCCATCCTTCGGCAGCGAAAGAAAGTTTGGGGTTGTGTAAAAAGCCCCTGGCATTTCATTTGGCGGCGTAGGCGGCGGAATAAAATTTTATACAACCTCAAAATATTATTTGGCGGCGTCAGCCGCTAAAGGACAGCAGGAAGGCTGTTTAAATCAGCGGGAGAGGTACATATTGCGTTGCCGGTCGAGTTCCCGGAAAAAGGGATCGCTCAGGTCGCGGATAAAGCGTATTTCTTCACCGGTGGACTTCATTTCTGGTCCGAGATTTTTATCCACATTGGGAAATTTATCAAAAGAAAACACCGGCACCTTGATTGCGAAGCCGCTGGGTCTTGCTTTTATATCAAAATCGCGGAGTTTGTGGGTTCCCAGCATAATTTTGGTAGCAATCTGTAAATAAGGGACTTTATACGCTTTGGCAATAAAAGGCGTCGTACGGGAAGCCCGTGGATTAGCCTCGATTACATAGACTTTATTGTCCTTGATAGCAAATTGTACGTTGAGCAGGCCACGGATATTCAAGGCGTGGGCGAGTTTTTGGGCATATTCTACCATCGTATTAACGGCATCTACAGAAAGGCTGTAGGTGGGGAGTACGGCAGCGCTATCGCCGGAATGGATACCGGCGGGTTCGATATGCTCCATTATTCCCATAATGTGGATATCTTCCCCATCGAAGATTGCATCAATTTCCGCTTCTTTTGCGCGGTCGAGGAAGTGGTCTATGAGGACGCGGTTGTCGGGGAGATGTTTATAGAGGTTGAGTACGTGGCGTTCGAGTTCTTTATCATTGATAACGATGCGCATACCTTGTCCGCCCAGCACGTAAGAGGGGCGGACAAGTACGGGATATCCAACCCGGTTGGCGATTTTGATAGCTTCATCCACATCATCGGCAACGCCGTAGTCGGGGTATGGGATATCGAGTTTTTTGAGGAGGTCGGAGAAAGAACCCCGATCTTCTGCGAGGTCCATATCCGGGAAGCTGGTACCGATGATGGGGATACCTTTTTTATGGAGTGTTTCCGCGAGTTTGAGGGCTGTTTGGCCACCGAGTTGTACAATTACGCCTTCAGGTTTTTCCAACTCCAGGATTTCTTCCAGGTGTTCCCAGTACACAGGCTCGAAATAGAGTTTATTGGCCATATCGAAATCGGTAGAAACCGTTTCCGGGTTGCAGTTGACCATTATCGCCTCATAGCCCATTTCTTTGAGGGCAAGCAGGCCGTGGACGCAGCAATAATCGAATTCGATACCTTGCCCGATGCGGTTTGGGCCGGAGCCCAGGACGACCACTTTTTTCTTATCACTTGGCAGGCTTTCATTTTCGGTATCGAAGGCCGAGTAGAAGTAGGGTGTTTTGGCTTCGAATTCTGCTGCACAGGTATCTACCATTTTGAATGTCCGGCGGATATCGAGTGTTTTTCGGTAGGTGGTTACGTCTTCCTCCCGACAACGCAGCAGCCAGGCAATTTGTGCATCGGAGTAGCCCACTGCCTTTACTTCCTTTAGGAGAGGTGCGGGGATATTTTCCGGTGCATTATACTGCATGAGTTGTTGGTCGTATTGTACGAGGCGTTTGATTTGGCGGATAAACCAAGGGTCAATTTTAGTGAGCTGGTGAATGGTGTTGACAGGTACGCCCAGTCGGAGGGCGTCTTTTAAACGGAAGATGCGGTCCTCCCCTGCTTTTTCCAGGCGGGAGAGCACGTCTTCGGTTTTCACCCATTCTTTGGAATCCGCCCCCAGCCCTTTCCGGCCATTTTCCAGCGACTGGCAGGCTTTCTGGAGGGCTTCCAGAAAATTTCTTCCAATACCCATCACCTCACCTACCGATTTCATCTGCAACCCCAGATCGTGATCCGCACCGGGGAATTTGTCGAAGTTCCAACGGGGTACTTTGACGATGACGTAGTCGAGGGTAGGTTCAAAATAGGCGGAGGTATTTTTCGTAATCTGGTTATTGAGTTCATCCAGGGTGTAACCGATAGCCAGTTTCGCAGCAATTTTTGCGATCGGATAACCCGTGGCCTTACTGGCGAGAGCGGAAGAGCGCGATACGCGGGGGTTGATCTCGATGACGATAAGGTCTTCTGTGAAGGGGTCCTGGGCAAACTGAATATTGCAGCCGCCGGAGAAATTCCCCAGGGAACGCATGGCGTGGATTGCTTCGTTGCGCATGCGCTGGTAGGCGGTATCGGAAAGGGTCATCGCCGGGGCAACGGTGATGCTGTCTCCGGTATGGACGCCCATGGGGTCCAGGTTTTCGACTACACAAATGATTACTACATTGTCGTTGTCATCGCGCAGGAGTTCTAATTCGAACTCTTTCCATCCCAGTACGGCGCGTTCGACGAGT
>CAZGOT010000081.1:0-11759 GCA_964527495.1 uncultured Haliscomenobacter sp. | reverse complement strand
GTGTCGTTGAGCGTCATGGTGACGTCAACGCACCCGCAAGTTGGGGAAGGCGATTGTGCCTGAAGTGACAGCGTTCCAAAGAACATCGTCACAAAGGCGGCAAAAGCCATGGGAAGCCCGCGGAAGAGACGAACGAATTTAGAGTCCGTTTTTTTCATAAGACTACAATTTGTTTAAAATAAGGTTAAATAACGAAAAATTTTAATTTAAGCAAGCGAAATTCAAAGACGCATGCGTTTTGAATGCCAATACCCGATCACTATGTCTTTTCTCCCTTCCGGGCTAACCACACCAGCAGATACTGGCGTACTGGTTTCTTTTAAAAAAAGAATAGCTTATGGACGCAAACATCAATTTGTCAACTAAATTTATACGCATTAAGAAATTAACACACATATATAACGCTAATGTACTTGACCTTTTCAAAATTCATACAATATCCAACTGCTCAAAAATACATTAATACAAAAAAAATACTATCTCAAGAGTAGCGAATCAATTTTTAAAAATTTCATTTTCAATTATTTATGCAACAAAAATATTTTTTATTTGTAAATAAAAATCAGAGATATTACGATGAAATAGTATATTTAAGGATTGAAAAATCTTTCTGGATTCTCATACATGGATGAAAATTTTTAAAATCGTATGGGACTTTAGTTTAATAACACCCCCATCGGTTCAGATAAAAAGCAATTTTTTCGGACACATCAGACTTAACCTGAACATCATGCTAAAAAGTGCCTTAATCTTCATCATCTGGAACCTTTGCAACCAGTTGTTAATAGCACAACCCTGGGCCAATCCGACCGGATCTTTTCTGGCAGAAAAGCTGGAAGCCTTTAGCAGCGATACAGACAGGGTGAATTATTTGCTGAAAATCCTGGAAAAGCAATACCAAAGAGAGCCAAAAGCATCTTTGGAATATGCTGTTAAAGCACTGGCTTTCGCCCGGCAATCAGGATCAACTCCACACCTCCTGCATGCTCTGAGCGCCACCTCTAAATATTACTTTTATGCAGGGTGGCCCGGAGAAGCCGCCAGATATGTGGAAGAATTTGCCGACCTGGCCGACCAATACGGCACAGATATTGATAAAGCCCTGGCTTATAATGCCCTGGCTACCTTAATAACCCTAAGCCAGGAAGACCAATACCGTCCGGAAGCCCTGAAGCTATTTGAAAAAACACTTGCGCTATTCCTCAAAGCCACAGTTAAGAATCCTTCCCTGGCAACAGATACTACCTTTCAGGAAAATTTCATTACTACCTATTCGAATATCGCCGCCCAGCTCAAGTTGAAAGGGGATTTGGATTATGCAGAGTCTTTTTTACAAAAAGCTTTTACCCTGCTGGAAAAAACCTCGGTGAATACTCCACTCGGTGTCCGGACAATAGCTATTCACATGGATTTGCTTCGATTACAGGGCCGGGAGCGGGATTTATTCCTGCAGTATGACCGGGGATTGGCCATAATTAATGAAATGGGCTATGGCCCAATGTCGTCCCTGCTGCATTACCCCATGGCTCAATGGTATGCGTCCCGTAATAACCTGACTATGGCTATCAACTTGTATTATATGGTCTACCAGCAGGGCGTGGACCTGGAAAATTTTTCCTATATCCGGAGTAGCGCGGTAGAGTTGTCTAAGCTTTATGAACGGAGCAATAATCCCGAAGCTGCCTTGAAATTCAGTAGAATAGCAGAGGAAAGTGCCAAAAAAGAAAAAATATCCGAAGCTGCTACAAGCCTTAAACATGTAGCAATAAAGACACAGTTCCGGGCCTGGAAACGCGAAGTCTTCGATCAAACCAAAAAACGCGTACAAAGATTTCGATGGATAACAGGTCTCCTCTCAGGCCTCGCAGTATGCGGCTTCTTTCTTTTTTACCAAATGCGCAGAAAATACCGCCATGCTGAACTGAAAAAGCTGGAAGCAGAGCTCAGTGCTCAAAAACTCCTCCTCGAAAAAAAGGTGCTGGAAGCTGATCTTGAGGCAAGTAACAAAGCGATTGCCACAGAAATGATGCGGAAGTTAAAGCGGAATGACTTGATCAGCAATACTATTGCAGAACTACAGAAACATAGTCGCCGAGCGAAATCCGATACGGGAGAAATCCTCAAATCAGCCGTTAAAAGCCTGAATGAAACCCTTGAGGAGGAAGCATTTAAGGAATTTGATATGCGCTTTCAACAAGTGGATCAGCGTTTTTACGACAAATTGGCCGAAATCGGTCCAGACCTCACGATGGGCGAAAAAAGAGTTTGTGCCTTCCTACGCCTGGATAAAAGTACTAAAGAAATATCTGCCCTTACCGGCCAGAGTGTACGTGCTATTGAACTCATGCGCGGCAGGATTAGGAAAAAACTGGGCATCACGAATGCAGAGGTCAGCCTGTTGAAATTCTTCTCCCAACTTTGAGGGTTGTAAAGCCAATATAATTGGCTGCTGGGACAAGCCCTACCCGCTTAATTGCCCTCACGCGGGCAGGCGGAAAAAACCTTTTACAATCTTACCTCATCATAAATCCGGGATACCTTAAACCCCATTTTGCGCACTTGTCGCGAGGCCTTACTCCGAGGATCGAGCAGTGGATTGGTATGGTTAAAATGGATAAAATGGATTTTTGCCTTCTCCTCCGGGGAAAGCCCTTTAAATAACGCTAAACTTTCGACCACAAACGGATGAGGAATCTCCCGGATATCGCGATAACCGATTTCGGCAGCATCGAAGAAAGTGGCATCCAGAAAAGCATAATCCACCGAGGCCAGCAATGCTACGATATCGGTATCCCATTTTTCCCATTTATCAATATCAGGCAGGAATATAGCCGTCTTTTCCTTTCCAACAAAGCGGAATCCCACTGTTTCTGAAAATTCGTCGCGGTGTGGTACCAGGAAGGGTGTCACGGTCAAATCCGGTGTAAGGATTAACTCCTGACCCGCTTGCAAACTTTGCAGGGCAATATTTCCCAATCCCACGAGCTGACTCCAGGGCCCATTGTTTTCCAGGTAAGCACGCATCCGGGGCATAGCAAAAACAGGTGCCGCGCGCGCACCCAAAGCCTCCCTGCCGAAGTACATTAACCCCGCATAATGCCCAATATGCGCATGGGTAAGCAAAATTCCATCGGGAATGCCCTTGGCAAGGAATGGTGCACGTACTGCTAAAGCCTTGATCTGGGACGAAATATCCGGTGTCGCTTCTACCAGAAATGCCTTCCCGTGCTTTTCGTCAACCAAACCAAGTGAAACGACCTTCCGGCTTGGGTCTGGTTTTTCAAATAGCTCCTTGCAGCATGCTTTCGAACAGCCGATGTGTGGAGCTCCTGCATCCTGGACCGTACCCAAAACGATCAGGCGCTGGGCACAAAGCCAGGCGGGCATTAGTTCGATACACAGCAGGCATAATATAAGCGTTATTCCCCTACAGTCTCTTTTCATTATTATTCCCGATAGGGCATAAAAACCCTTTTTCTTCAATGGAAAATGCGTATCCTTACCTTTTCAAAAGCGCAATTTAACAGAAAACAAGCTAAATTGCGGCCATATTCAGAGCATTTTCAAAACGAAATTATGCAGGACAGCCTTACCATTTCTGTTGAAGCCGCAACTGGTGCTGCATCTAACAGCGACAGCCCGGCTATCGCACCCAACCTCCGGGATCAAATCCTACAGGACACCAATCTTCTGGACAGCCTTGCACAGATTATCCGGTCCTCTGATGCATATGCTGGAAAAATGAATCTGGGGACCAATTATATCGTCCTTATGGCAGGTGTCATGCTGTTGACGGGCATCCTGGGAGGCATAGCCAATTACCTCAATTCCAAACCGGAAGAGCGCCATTTCTGGAAAAGTATGGTCATGGGGGCCATTGCTACGATTACTATACCCCTCTTTCTCAAAATCGTAGATAGCAACCTCATCTCCGGGACAGCTATTGACCCTTATAGCATCCTCGTTTTTGCAGGTTTCTGCGTCCTTGCCGCTTTCTATTCCGCAAAATTTTTGGAAGGCCTTTCTGGCAGGATATTGCAGAACTTACAGCAAAAAGTAGAAGAAAATGCACAAAAACTGAGTGAAACGGCTGCCAAGGTAGAGCAAACCGATCAGAAAGTGACGGAAACTGCAGAAAAGACCGATATGATGATGGATGTACAAGTGCCTGCGATACCTGAAGTTGCCGAAGCAGAAGCTGAAACAAGTCGTGGATTTCTATTGCCTGAACCTGCTGAAATATCCCAAAATCCGAAATCCCGGGCGTCAGCAGCGATGGGCAGTAACCTGGAGACCTTTGATTCCCTGCGCAGCAAAACCGGACTAAGCCAGGAGGAACTACAAAAAGCCCTTGACGAACTGGTCAGGGAGGGAAAGGTGCGCAGGGTAGTACACCGGGGCAAAGACGTTTTTGGAAAAATAACTGGATAAAGCCATAATCCTCTACATGCCGGAGTACCTTGAAACGGAGCGACTGCAACTTTTGCTCTGCGATGTCCCGCTTTGCCGTGCCATCCTGCAGGGGCATACCGCATTGAAAAAAGTATTGGGTGCAAGGATAGCAAAAGGCTGGACGGAATTTGGTCCTGCCATTTTCGAATTTACCCTCGAGCAGGTTGATCGAGACCCTTCCAGTGCAATTTGGTGGTCGTATCTCGTATTACTTAAATCGCCCAGGACCCTCATTGGATCCTGTGGGTTCAAAGGACGACCCGACAACTACGGCGAAGTGGAAATAGGGTACGAAATAGCCCCGGAGTTCCGCAATGCCGGTTTTGCTACCGAAACTGCCCGGGCACTCATTGATTTTGCCGCCAGATTCCCCGATATTGCAGTTGTCAAAGCCCATACCCTACCCTTTGAGAGTGCCTCTACGGCAGTCCTCAAAAAATGTGGCCTGACCCATTTTCAGGACCTTTTCGACCCGGACGAGGGGGAGGTCTGGCAATGGAAACGCTCCCTTTCTCCCATAAGCGAACTACACTTCTAAATATTTTGCACCAAATAAGACAATAAACCAAATGGACAAAAATGCACTTAAGGAAGAGGCGCTTTTTTACCATGCTAAAGGGCGCCCAGGTAAAATCGAGGTGATTCCCTCCAAAGAGACGGCCAACCAGAGGGACTTGTCCCTGGCCTATTCTCCTGGCGTGGCCGAGCCCTGCCTCGCCATTGCAGCCAATGTGAGCGACGTCTATCGCTACACGGCTAAAGGCAATCTGGTCGCCGTAATCAGCAACGGCACCGCTGTGCTCGGATTAGGCGATATCGGCCCAGAAGCCGGCAAGCCAGTCATGGAAGGAAAAGGTCTGCTGTTCAAAATTTATGCCGATATAGATTGTTTTGACCTCGAGCTCAACACCAAGGATATTGACGAGTTCGTCCGGACGGTCAAAATCCTGGAACCGACTTTCGGGGGCGTCAACCTGGAGGATATTTCGGCCCCCGCCTGCTTCGAAATCGAAGAGCGGCTCAAAAAAGAACTCAATATACCGGTCATGCACGATGACCAGCATGGTACCGCCATTATCAGTGGTGCCGCATTGCTGAATGCGCTTGAGCTGGTAGGTAAAGATATTTCCCAGGTAAAATTGGTCATCAGCGGAGCAGGGGCATCGGCCATTTCCTGTACGCGGATTTATGTAGCGCTCGGTGCCAGGAAGGAAAACATCTTTATGTTCGACAGCAAAGCACTGATTCATCCCGACCGACAGGATCTGGATGGTAAGAAGTCGGAATTCATAAATGGCAGCGTTCCGGCAGGGACTTCCCTCGCCGAAGCCCTCGAAGGAGCTGATGTATTTATCGGATTGTCCAAAGGCAACCTGCTGACCCAGGAAATGATACAAAAGATGCACCCCGACCCGGTCATCTTTGCTATGGCCAATCCAACCCCGGAAATCAGTTATGAAGAGGCTATTCAGGCCAGGCCGGATTGTATTATGGCAACAGGGCGCTCCGATTACCCCAACCAGGTGAATAATGTCCTTGGCTTCCCCTACATATTCCGCGGCGCCCTGGACGTGCGTGCCACCGAGATCAACGAAGCTATGAAACTGGCTGCGGTTAAAGCTCTTGCAGAACTTGCCAAAAAGCCTGTTCCGGATATCGTAAATATGGCCTACGGAAATGCGAACCTTAAATTCGGTAGGGAATATATCATCCCCAAACCCGTTGACCCCCGCCTGATCACCGTTGTTGCTCCTGCTGTTGCCAAAGCCGCCATGGATTCCGGTGTTGCACAGCATCCGATCACCAATTGGGAAAACTACATTTCCGATCTCGGTATGCGCCTGGGTAACGACAACGCTATTTCCCGCATTATCGAAACCAAAGCCAAACAAGGCGGCAAACGCCGCCGGGTGGTATTTGTGGATGGCGAACACCTCACCGTGCTTAAGGCCGCCCAGGTTGCCCTGGAGGAAAATATTGCCAGCCCTATCCTTCTTGGCAACCGCAAGCGGATTGAAGCGCTGATCGAAGAATACCATATCGCCCTTCCCAACGTTCCGATTATTGACCCTCACATCCCTGCTTCTACTGAAGAACTGGAAAAATGTAAGGCCTATGCGCAACACTTTTACGAAAAACGCAAGCGCACAGGCTCTCCCCTGCCAGAATCAGAAGATATCATCAAAAGCCGCAGCTATTACGGCGCTATGATGGTAGAAATGGGTGATGCCGATGCCATGGTAGGGGGATTGACCAAAAAATACACCTATACCGTCAAGCCTGCCCTGCAAATTATCGGTGCCCGCGAGGGTGTAAGAAAAGTGGCCGGGATGCATATCGTCATTACCCGTCAGGGACCATTGTTCCTTGCGGACACCACTATCAACCACTTTCTGAATGCTGAGGATATCGCCGATATCACCGAACTCGTTGCAGAAGAGGTTGAAGCCCTCAATATCCAGCCCCGCATCGCCCTGCTCACCTATTCCAATTTCGGATCCGTACCTAAGGGCGAATCGGCTATCATGATGCGGGAAGCTACGGCTATCCTGCACCACCGCCACCCGGACTGGATCGTAGATGGGGAAATGCAGGCCCACATGGCCCTGAATCCGGAAATCCGGCAGCAGTTTTTCCCTTTCTCCAAACTGGGAGACCAGCGGGCCAACGTACTCATTTTTCCCAACTTGTCGGCTGCCAATATCGCCTATAACCTCCTCAACCACGCTTCTAAAATGGATATTATAGGCCCTATCCTCTTAGGTCTTAAAAAACCGGTACACGTCCTGCAGCTCGGTGCTACCGTCAGGCAGATCGTCGATATAGCAGGGCTGGCCGCCTACCACGCCAGAAAGGGGTAAAAGCAACATAAAACGTACAGGATTTGACCATTAGGACGTTTTTTCCGATATTGCCGGAAAATACGTCTGCGGTCAAATCCTTCCCCTCCTGTCAGGCAGGTGTTTTCACCCATTAAAGCTCTGTAAATTATGAAGCAAACCCTTCTTTTTCTGCTTTTGATACCCTGCCTGGCTTGCATGGCACAGCCTACGCCCGGACGGGACAGCCGCGCCATGCGCACTGAAATTGACTTCGCCGACCAGGCTTTCTTTCCACTGGAAAAATCCAGTAATTTTGACCCAAAGACCAGAAAACCGCTTAACCCGGTAAAAGCAACAGAGCTTTTAATCACCCCTCAGCGACTCGCTTTCGACCACCCTACCCCTTTCATCTCCTTTTCTGCTGCCTGGAACGAACCTGATAACCTGCAAGGCAACACCCAGTTATTCCTTTCAACTTCAGCGGACAGCCTCCATTGGTCGCCCTGGCAGCTCCTTGCACCTGATCCCCATGCAACCGAAACCCGATACAGCTTTTCCAGCGAATTGCAATTTTTCGACAAATCAACCCGTTATGTCCACCTGAAAGTTGTTTCCAATCTGCTCAAAAAGGGAAATATAGCTGGAAAAATATTCCTGAACTGCTTTAGCCCGGGAGAAACGCTTCCCCAGGAAAAAACTACCCTCCCGCCCGCAGGCGAGGGCCACTCCCTGCAATCCGCCTGCCCCTGTCCCCTGCCGCAGTTCATCAGCCGCCAGGGATGGAATTGCCCGCAGGGCGTAACTTTTCCTTCTTTTACCAAAGTAACCCACCTCATCGTCCACCATTCTGCCAGCGCCAATACCTCCAATGACTGGGGTGCCGTAGTCCTCTCTTTCTGGAACTTCCATGTAAATACCAATGGTTGGGCAGATATCGGCTATAACTGGCTGGTAGCCCCCAACGGCGTGCTCTATGAAGGCCGTGGCGGGGGAGAAAATGCCACAGGCGCCCATTTTTGTGGAAAAAACGGTGGCACCATGGGCGTATGCATGATAGGTACCTACACCAATACCCAGGTAAGCGCGGACGCACGAAAAACCCTGGTCGAAGTCCTCGCCTGGAAAGCCTGCCGGGACAATATCAACCCCGCCGAAACTTTACTACATACCAGCTCAGGCTTGAACCTCAACCGCATTTCCGGACACCGCGACGGATGTTCCACGGAATGCCCTGGCGAACAGTTGTACCGCGCACTACCAGATGTCCGGACTGCTGTTCAGGACCGCATCAATGCCTGCGGACTTTCAACCGGCCTGATGACCATCCCCGGACTGGAATACCTCACCCTCGCGCCTAATCCCCTTCCCGCTGGCACCCCTGTGACAGCAGAAATTCGGCTGAACCGGCCAGCTATGCTCCGCTACCGGCTTTTTGATGCTGCAGGGCAGCAAATTGCCCAATCTGCTCCCGTCGAAGTACTCGGGCAACAATACCTTACAATCCAGGAACTTGGCACCCAGCCCCCCGGGATCTATTCCGTCCAGTTTTGGATAGATGAGCAGTCTGTCTCCCGGAAAATAACGATTATAAGATAATATTAATATTTTTTATTATGCGTAATTTCCCCATTTTACTCCTGCTTTTTGTCCTGGGATTTGGCATAAAAGCCGTAGGCCAGTCGGTAAACTGGTCGGAGCATGTAGCGCCTATTATATACAAGCACTGCACTTCCTGCCACCGCGCCGGAGAGGTTGCCCCTTTTTCGCTCACAAACTATCAGGAAGCGGTAAATTGGGGACAGATGATCCGGTATGTAACGGGAATCCGGTACATGCCGCCATGGAAGCCGGACGAAAAGTTTGGGGCAGATTACCTGGGCGAAAACTACCTCAGCCAGGAGCAGATCGCAACCATCAAGGCTTGGGTGGATCAGGGTATGCCCCGGGGCGATATTTCCAAAGAGCCCCCTGCCCCGGTTTTTCCAAATGGTTCACAGGTTGGGAAGCCAGACCTGGTTGTCTCTTTCGCGCAATCCCATCTCCATAAAGGCAATAATAAAGATGAGTACCGCTATTTTGTCCTTCGTACTGGTTTAAAAGAAGCTAAAGACCTCGTCGCGCTTGAGATGCGACCTGGTAACCGCAAGATTGTACACCATGCCCTCGTATGGGTCGACACGACCGGTGCTGCTGCGGCGCTTGACGCCCAAACGCCGGAATATGGCTATGTCGCTTCAGGGAGTATCGGCAACCTGGCACAATTGAGCTTTCTCGGGCAGCAACTCCCGGGCTATGTGCCGGGGTCACAGCCCACCGTATTTAATAATGGTATGGCACAGCGAATAGGTCCAAACAGCGACCTCGTGGTACAGGTCCATTACGCCCCTACCACAGCGGACGAGCCCGATTCCTCCACTTTCAACCTGTTCTTCGCGGACAAACCAGCTAGCCGGAACGTCCGCTCCTACATCATGCTACCCTTTAACCTCCGGAACGGCCCGTTTGTAATCAATGCTAATTCCGTGCGCGAGTTCCACGGCGTTTACAAAACCCCGGTAGATGTGAGCCTGCTCGGCATCGCACCCCACTGTCACCTCCTCGGCAAAAACTGGCGCATTTTTGCCATTACGCCCTCCAGAGATACTATTCCACTGATCCGGATTGGAGATTGGGATTTCAACTGGCAGGGGGCTTATCATTTCAAAAAATTGAAATACCTGCCCAGGAATACCGAAATCCATGCCTATGCAACCTACGACAATACGACTAACAACCCGTTTAACCCCAATAGCCCACCCAAGACGGTAACCTGGGGAGAGGGCACGAGCGACGAGATGTATTACCTTCCGCTGATTTGGGTCCCCTACCAGCCAGGAGATGAAAACCTCAGCATGGAAAGTGTAGCCACCAGTCAAAAGCAGGTTTTCCACTTTAACCAGAATAAGCTCTACCCTATAACGCCGAATCCCGTTCGCGGACCGGTTCAAATAGGGTTTACCTTATCGGAAGCACTCGATGTTAGTATTGAAATCCTCGATTTGCAAGGGCGGCTTATTGAAAGGGTTAGCGAGCAAGACCGTTTCCTGCCCGGCGAACATATCCTGAACTGGGATTCGTCGCGGCTGGCTTCTGGTATATATCAGGCCGTGATGCGCACTCCGGGATCGGTTCAGGCCCAAAAATTTGTAGTCCCCTAAGCGCGGGTCCGGGATTTCACTCTTAAAAGTTGCTGTACTAAACGGGCTTTTTCTATTGCGTTTTCCAGGATGTCATCCACCACTGTGACATGACCCATCTTGCGGAAAGGCCGGGTTTCCGTTTTTCCATACAGGTGTACCCGGGCGCCAGGAATAGCCAGTACCGCTTCTAATCCCTCATAGTGGACCGGACCGGCAAACCCAGGTTCCCCCAACAGGTTGACCATAACGGAAGGCGTATGGAGGGTAGGATCTCCAAGCGGCAGATCCAAGATAGCCCGCAGATGTTGTTCGAACTGCGAGGTACGGCAACTGTCAATGGTGTGGTGCCCGCTATTGTGAGGCCGCGGTGCCACTTCATTTACCCAAAGTTCTCCGTTTTTAAGCAGAAACAATTCCACGGCGAGCAACCCACAAAGATCAAAATGCTGCATTACCTGAATAGCTAATGCTACGGCAGCCCGTTCGGTTTCCGCTGGGATACGTGCCGGACACAGTAAAAATTCGACCAGGTTCGCCTCGGGGTTAAAATCCATTTCCACTGCCGGGAAAGCAGCCGTTTCGCCCCGTTCATTGCGGGCAACAATAACTGCCAGTTCTTTGTCAATATCGGCCATAACTTCGGCAATACAAGGCTCGGGTAATAGTTTGTGCAGATCCCCGGGATGGCGGAGTATCGCCACTCCCCGACCATCATAGCCAGCAGTCCTGCTCTTTTGTACCAGGGGATACTGCAACTCTCCATTTGCCAGTGCTTCAGCCAGGGCCTTTCCCGAATCAAAAACCTGAAAAGGGGCAGTTGGTGTTCCATGTTCCCGGTAAAAAGCTTTTTGAAGGCCTTTATCCTTGATGAGGTCCAGTTTATCCGGAGTGGGATGGATTATCAGCCCTTCCCGCCACAATTGATGTAAAGCCTCTGAATTGACGTGTTCTATTTCAATGCTGAGCACATCAACTTTTCTGCCGAACTCATACACATCCTCATAATCGTTAAAATTTCCGGTAAAAAACTCCGGGGCGTGCATTCCGGCAGGATAGTCGGGGGATTCATCCAGAAAATATACAGGTAGGTGCCAGTTGCCCGCTGCAAGCGATAGCATCTTCCCGAGCTGGCCACCACCAAGAATGCCGGTTTTTATGCTGGTAATTTCTTTTTTGCCGATCATTTGAGGATATTTGATGAACAATACTTTCCTTTAAACGTGGAAATAATGACAAAGCTAACGTTTATTCAACAACCCGCACAGGACCTTTTATAAACAGTACTTAATACTTCATCATGGAGATA
>CAZGOT010000080.1:9043-11963 GCA_964527495.1 uncultured Haliscomenobacter sp. | reverse complement strand
GATGGTACATTTGTGCATAATTATGTGATAAACTTCATGCGCAATCGAAATCGCCTGTATAGGTTTTTGATGCTGTTCAGCCTTTTAATGCTTGTCGTTTTTCAGACATACTGGTTGCAAAAGGTTTATCAGGAGCAGAAAGAACTACTCAATAAGGAAATTGATAACATTTTTGTTCAGGCTGTCCGGGACATGCAGGATTCTATTTTTCGCTTGCGCCTGTTGGATATGGATATTGCGGCACGGCGCGATATGGACAATACCCGTCGCAAAGACACCCTTAGACTGGTGAATTTTAGTACTGTGGCCCTCAATAGCACCCGTTCAGCTGCCGTCGTCACGATTAGATATGATTCCCTTGACAAAGGTAATTCCGCATCGGCCTTGCAGGTGAGTCCCCTGGCAGAGACTAACCGTCGCTTCTTTTTGCATTTGGATACCATGCGTTTTAAGCGCGAACATCAGACAACGTATTTTTCCGGAAAAAGGTCCAGTGAGCCGGAAAACCGCCTACAACGCAGGGAGCGGTTTTATCTCAATGCGCTTGCTGCCTTGAAGACGGGTCTGGCAGATTCCAGTAACGGCGCTTTCAATAGTTTTTTTTCCGATACTCTGAGCCTTCGGGTCCTGCAGGATCGGGTCCATGGGGATATGGTGCGGGCTGGCCTCTCCATGCCTATTGCCATTACCCGGGAAACAAGGGTTCCAAAATTCCTGGACCTGCCGGGAATCCTAACTTTTTATCCTGCAGGTATGCCTCCGGTCAACCTGTACGTTGCACGGGTCAGTGGGTTTGGGCCTTTTCTTTTTCGGGCAATGATTCCGAGCTTGCTGTTCGCTTGCTTTTTAATTGGTATCACTTCCCTTTCTTTTATTCTGATTTTCAGAAGTTTGCAGGAACAGCACCAGCTAGCGAAACTAAAAAATGATTTCATCGGCAATATCACCCATGAACTAAAAACGCCGATTTCTACTGTGAGTGTGGCCCTGGAGGCTCTACAGAATTTTCAGGTGCTGAATAATCCTGAGCGGACGAAAGAATATCTGCATATTTCCCAACATGAATTGCAACGGCTTTCCATTCTGGTGGACCGCGTACTCAAAATGTCTATGTTTGAACAAAAAGCCCTGCAGTTGCACCTGGAGCGCTTTGATATACGTTCAACGCTGCAAAAAATTATGCAGTCTATGGGGCTTCAGTTTGAGAAAGCGCAAGCAACCGTCCGCTTCCATGTCGAAGGCGAGCAGTTCGGCGTAGAAGGCGACTCCGTCCACCTGACGAATGTTTTTTATAACCTTCTGGATAATGCACTGAAATACAGCCCGGAAGCACCAAATATTGCCATTAATCTGAAGGAATATAATGGAACGGTTCAAGTGAGCGTTGAAGATAAAGGCATTGGTATAGCAAAGGAGTACCAGGATAAAATATTCGAGCAGTTTTTTCGTGCGCCACAGGAAGGGAACCGGCATAATACAAAGGGTTATGGCCTTGGTTTGAGTTATGTAGCGGAAGTGGTTCGCAGCCACAAGGGAGAAATTTCGGTCAAAAGCACGCCGGGAAAGGGTAGTACCTTTACCATTAGCATTCCGAAGTCCCGGCAAGTAGTATGAGGATATTTTCTGACTTGATGTAAGTTTAAATATGTCGAAACCCAAAATCCTGTATGTCGAGGATGAACCCTTTTTGGGCAAAATCGTCAAGGAAACTCTGGAAATACGCGATTTCGAAGTGCGTATGGTTAGTGACGGGTCCTTGGTAATAGCCGCTTTAGAGGCATTTTCGCCCGATCTGATTATCCTGGATGTCATGCTCCCGCATATGGATGGTTTTGAACTGGGTGCGTCTATCCGAAAAAAACATATCCGTACGCCCATTATTTTTGTGACTGCGAAAGTACAAACCGAAGATGTGCTGAAGGGCTTTCAATCGGGAGGCAATGATTACCTGCGCAAGCCTTTCAGCATGGAAGAGCTGATTGCACGGATTCACAACCTGTTGGAAATGGCGGGACAAAGCCCGGAAACTGCCCCCGTTAGCCTGGATGTTATTCTCCTCGGACAATATACCTTCGATGCCCGGAAGTTTGAACTCCGATTTGGGGATAAAATCCAGAAACTTTCCCATCGCGAAGCGGAGTTGCTCAAAATCCTCACGGAAAAATTAAATTTTCCGGTCGAGCGGAAATATATCCTCCAAAAAATATGGGGCGATGATTCGTTTTTCAATTCAAGAAACCTCGATGTGTATATCGCTCACCTGCGGGAATACCTGCGCGAAGACCCCAATGTCCAGATTGTCACATTAAAAGGAGTTGGTTATCAAATGGTTGCGTAAAAATTTGCGTTATTGCTAAAATTGCTTTAACGCTCCATTCCGGCCAGTGGCCAGGTACCTGAAATGCCGCACTACCAGGCGCAAGTCATTTTCTACAGCATAATCCTTGGCGTATAAAAAATTGAGCCGGTCTATGTTGGCGGCATTACGCAGGCCATTTGGGAGGTCATCGGCAGGGGAGAGGAGGCCGGGGGACAAAGGGGGAAGGGCGGATACATGCTCCCCTCCTGAGCTATAGCCTACCCAGGTCCCGGAGCCGAAAAGTACGCCAATCCAATGGCGCAAAAAAGCAGGGAAATCCGCATGCAGGAAGCCTATCAGCGGCAGGAAGGGCAGCAGGCAAAAGGCGATGCCCAGGTCTAATACCCTTTTGTTGCGGCGCTGGCCAGGCGTGGCAATGCGATAGCGGATAGCGATAGTGTATAGTTCTCCTCCGCTGTTGCGGGAACTGCTGCCAATGGCGGTTGTGCCAGCTTCGGGAACGGCCTTATACTCTACCTCGGGCCCGAGCCGGGCCATCCATTTCATCATTTCTCCTGCCGGCACATCGCGTGCACAGAAGACGAGCTCGTCGGCACGGAA
>CAZGOT010000080.1:0-9033 GCA_964527495.1 uncultured Haliscomenobacter sp. | reverse complement strand
TCCGGACAGCCTCTTCCAACTGTAACAGGCTGCATAGATAGCGTTTATCCCCGTTTTGGGGCACGGGGCTTACCGCTCCCAGGTAGTTCCACCTTGCTGCCGACTGATCCAGCAGCTTTTTTACCCGCTCTACCTCTTCGGAAAACCCGATAAGCAGGACATTTTTAATCCGGGTTTCTCCCAATCGCAAATTTCCGTATTGGAATAAGTGCCAGATTGCCCTGCCAGCAAGTGCAGCAAAACAGGCCCAGGCAGTACCGAGCAGGATCAGGGCGCGGGAAGTGCGGTATTCGGCGTTCAGAAATCCATAAACGGCAGCAATTAAGAGGGCTCCCCAAAAAATGCCCCGGATAACGCGGTATAGCCCCGGTTTGGGGTCATAGCCCCCGCTGAAGAAAATCCCCAGCATCCATAATAGCGTATAAAGTGGGGCATTGAAATACAGGAAAGCGGAAGAATAGTACCCCGGGTCACCAAAGCGGTAAACGGCCCAGAGATGTTTAAGCAATGCCATACCTGCCATCATGGTAGAAGCATCGAAGATAGGCCAGGCCAGACGGTTTGTCCAGTGGCTGAGTAAGGTAAGCGCCGCGCGGAAATAAACCGCTGCCTGGAGCATAGCGACAAAGCGTCTGCCCTTAGCGCCTTCAAAATGTTTGCGGGCAAAAATAATCATGGCCTGGTAAAAAGCCCGGACATAGTTCAGGCTGCCCTTTTTGGTGCTTTCCCCCTTGTAGTGGAGGATGGTAGTCCCTGGATAGTAATAATTCACATATCCGGCCTGAATAATCCGCCAGGAGAGGTCAATGTCCTCCCCATACATGAAGAATGCTTCATCCAGTAAACCCGCTTTGTCAAGCGCATCTTTTCGCATCCACATAAATGCCCCACAAAGGATTTCTGCAGGATGGGTATCTCGGTCGTCGAGATAACCCAGGTAATAGTGGTTGAACGTCTTTGACTTTGGAAACAGCGCGGATAGCCCAAAAGTCTTGCAAAAGGCAACAAAAGGGGAGGGGAAGCCCCGACGCGACTCAGGCAGGAATTCACCGGCTCCGTCAATCATCCGAACGCCCATTGCCCCTGCTTCGGGATGCGTTTCCATGAACTGGAAACACTGCTCAAAAGTGTCTTCTTCTACTATGGTATCCGGATTTAGCAACAGGACGTATTTGCCGGAAGATTGCCGGATAGCCTGATTGTTGGCACAGGAAAAACCAACATTCCGGGTATTGGCGATAAGCCGCACTTCCGGAAACTTTTCTTTGACCATGGTCAGGGAATCGTCCACAGAGGCGTTATCTACCACAAAGACCTCAACGCGTAGAGGGCGGGCTGCATTGCGTACCGCATACAAGGCTTGCTCCAGGAAATCCCGTACGTTATAGTTGACGATAACGACGGAAAGATCAATTGGAGAGCCGCCTTCTATCATTATTCTACCTGATTTTTATAAGGGGTGCGGGTGATAATGGAGCGTCCCAGGGTAAGCTCATCTGCGTACTCGAGCTCGCCGCCAAAGGCTACTCCACGGGCAATGGTACTGATCACAATGGGTTTGTCCTGTAGCAGGCGCGAGAGGTAAAAAATGGTGGTTTCCCCTTCTATGGTTGGGCTTATAGCCATAATCAGCTCGCGGATTTCGCCCTGGTCCACCCGCTGTACGAGTTGATCTATATTGAGATCCTGCGGGCCTATGCCTTCCAATGGGGAGATTATGCCTCCGAGCACATGGTATAAGCCCCTGTACTGTTGGGTGTCTTCGATGGCCATTACGTCGCGGATGTTCTCGACGACACAGACAAGGCTGCGGTCTCGACGTCGGTCAGTACAAATGCTGCAGATGGGGTCATCAGAAAGGTTACCACATTCCCCGCAAGAGCGTATTTCCTGCCGAAGTCGGACCAGGGCACCCGCAAATTGCTCGGTAGCCTCGACAGGGCGGCTGATCAGGTGGAGTACCAGTCGCAGGGCTGTTTTCCGACCTATCCCGGGTAGTGTAGCAAAGGCCTGGACCGCGGATTCAATCAGTTTGGAAGAAAAATTCATGTTACGAAAATAGTAAGAAACGCAGAGTAATGCAAATCAGGAGTATTTCAAAATGACGAAACGGCAAAAACATTTTGCGGCGCAAGCCGCCAAAAGCCCCCGGCTGCACCCCCATCGTTCACGGTTGATTGTTGAGCAGGCGTAGGATTTCAGCCTGTACTTCGGGATATTCGACGAAGGGAATGAGGTGGCCGGCTTTGGGCATACGTATCAGCCGCAGGGATGCTGGTGGAATATGCCGGCTGCTGAAATCGGCATTCACCGGGGGTGCCAGCTCGTCTTTTTCTCCGTGGAGATGGACGACCGGGACTTGTAGCTTTCCCCATCCAGCTTCGATATCCTTGAGTGCACGGGCATGCGCGAATTTTTCTGCCCCTGATACCTTCCAGGCAGGGGAGAGCATCCAACGGGTTGCTTTCCATGCAGCGAAGTTGGAATACCAGAACAGGGGCTCGTGCGCAGGGTCAATTACCGGGGCGAGCATCACCACTGCTGCCACCCGCTCAGGGTAGTCCATCGCCATTTTTGCTGCAATCGGGCCCCCGTAGGAATGTCCGATTACCACAACTTTTTGGTTCCCGCTTTTCGTTTTGATGATTTCATGTACCGCCTCGGCCTGTTGTTCAATGGATACTTCCGCATGACCGTAGCTGGAATACCCATACCCAGGCCTATCGAGAGAAAGAAGGCGGGCCCGGCGTTGCAGGGTGGTATCCGCCAGATATTTGTAAAAGTTGTTAGCGGATCCGGGGGCACCATGAATGAAGAGGAGCAGGGGGGCATCAGGAGCAGAAGAACCGCATTCTATCCAGCGCAGGCTGTCGCCCCGATAGGGAATGCGATGCACTTCTATCTCCGTACCCCGCTTCTTGAAGTAGCGCCGCGTAGCGGTATCGGATGACCTAAAGCCCGACTGCATAACCACTACGGCAAGGGCTATTGCCAGAAAAGATATGCTCCAGAGGAGTTTTCGAAGATACGGCATATTGTCAGGTTTGGATATTGAGTCTCAGCATGCTTTTTTTACATAAACATGATAGGAAATTTCAGGTTGTCGTTTGTACAGGGATTATCTTTGAGGCAGAAACAAAAAAACCGTTTCGTTTAAAAATCATTGTATGATATCCTTTTGTTTGATGTTTTTGTCCATTTTATGGACTATCCTGCCCACGGTAGAGGGACAATTACAGGCTGGACGCCCCGATAATTCTATATATACGGATTCCCTGCGCTACCCTAATGAAGTCAATTTGCGCAACCTTCGGCAACTCACCTTTGGCGGCAATAACGCAGAGGCTTATTTTAGCTTTGATGGCAAAAGCCTGGTATTTCAATCCGATTATGCTGGCTGGGGCAATAAATGCGACCAAATTTATCTGATGCCTACTACTGGTACCAAAGGCGAAAAGCCTCGCAGGATAAGCACAGGGCTTGGCCGTACGACCTGTTCCTATTTCTTGGCGGGCGACAAGCAGATTATCTATGCCTCGACCCATCTCGGAGCTTCAGCATGTCCGGAAACTCCGCGTTTTATTAACGGCAAATACGTTTGGGGTATTTACCCTTCCTATGATATCTTCCTGGCGGATAAAAAAGGCCGTATAGTAAAACAACTGACCAATTCTCCTGGATATGATGCCGAGGCCACGGTTTCTCCTGACGGCAAAAAAATGGTGTTTACGTCTACCCGCTCCGGAGATCTGGAACTCTGGACGATGAATACTGACGGTAGCGGGCTAAAGCAAATCACCTTCGATCTTGGATACGACGGCGGGGCGTTTTTTTCGCCGGATAGCAAGCAACTGGTATTCCGGGCTTCCCGCCCTAAGACGCCAGAGGCGATTAATACCTATAAAAATCTACTGGAGCAGGGTTTAGTCCAGCCTTCCGATATGGAAATTTTCGTTTGTAATGTGGACGGCTCGGAACTCCGGCAACTTACGCAATTGGGTAAAGCTAACTGGGCACCGTTCTTCCATCCTTCAGGAAAAAAGATCATCTTTACCTCCAACCACCACCTTCCAGCGGGTAGATCTTTCAACCTTTTTTCCATCAACACCGACGGCACGGGCCTCAAACAGATTACCTTCGACCGCGTGTTTGACGGTTTTCCAATGTTTTCCCCCGATGGCAAAAAATTTGTCTTTTCTTCCAATCGCTTTAATGGGGGAAACCAGGATACCAATGTATTTATTGCCGATTGGGTAGAGGAATAATATTTGCCCTTTAGAGCCTAAAAAGCGTAATTTGCAAAAAAACGTATCATGAAACGATGGCATTCCCTATCCCTCGCCCTTGCAATGAGCCTGCAAATGGCAGTAGCACAACAAACCTCGCTTCAACCCCGGCTGATTGTAGGTATAACGGTGGATCAAATGCGCTACGACTATCTGTATAAATATTATGAGCGCTATGGTTCCGGGGGGTTCCGCCGTTTGCTGAGCCAGGGGTTTTCTTGTGAAAATACCCACTATGACTATGCCCCTACTTATACAGCACCAGGCCATGCCAGCATTTATGCCGGAACTACCCCGTCGGTCCACGGCATTATTGGCAATGACTGGTATGACCGGGCTACCAAACAAAACCGCTATGTGACCTCTGATGAGTCGGTCAAAGGCGTTGGAACAGATCGTTCCAGTGGAAAGCATTCGCCTGCAGTCCTTTTGGCTTCTACTATTACGGACGAGCTGCGGCTGTCAAATGCGATGCAATCCAAGGTTGTAGGGGTTTGTATCAAAGACCGGGGGAGTATTCTTCCAGCCGGCCATATTCCGAATGCGTGCTTCTGGTTTGACGATGCTACGGGCAATTGGATTTCCTCCAGCTATTATCCGGATAGCACGGAACTACCTAAGTGGGTGACAAAATTCAATAACAAAAAACTCGCCCTTAAATATATCTCTGAGCCCTGGAATACTCTGGAACCCGAAGCCACTTATACGGCAAGCTTTCCGGATTGGGACAAATACGAAAAGCGGTTTTCCGGAGACAGTACCGGTACCTTTCCCCACGTCCTGCCCACTTTAGTCACAAAAGGCGGCCCCGGGCTCGTTCGCAGTACGCCATTTGGCAATACCCTTACCACGGATTTCGCCATGACGGTGATGGAAGAAATGGAGCTTGGCAAAGATGCTTATCCGGATTTCCTGTGCCTGAGCTATTCCTCTACGGATTATGTGGGACATCAATTTGGCGTACACAGTAAGGAAGTGGAAGATACCTACCTTCGACTGGACCGGGAGCTGAGTCGTTTGTTGGACTTCCTGGACGAAAAGTTCGGAAAGGGCAATGTCCTCGTTTTTCTAACTGCAGACCATGGTGCAGGGGAAACGATAGCGCATTTGAAAGATATCCGTATTCCGACGGGTATCCTGGAAGAAAATAAACTGGTAGCAAGTTTAAATACCCATCTGCAGGAGGTTTTCGGGGTGCGATTGCCTTATGTGGAATCAGTCATCAACCAGCAGGTGTACGTTAATGAGCAGGTACTCCCACTTGCGAAGCTGGAGCCGGAAGTTGTTCGCAAAGCCATAGCCGCCTATTTGAAAAAGCAAGCAGGGGTATATGGAGCCCTAACCCGGGAGGAGCTGTTTTCGGTTGCGCCGGAATATCCCTTTATCGGGTTATTGCGCAGGGGGTTTCATCAGCGGCGTTCCGGGGACGTGGTATATATCCTGGATCCCGCTTGGTTGCCAGAGCCTTATTTTGCATCAGGAGGTACTACGCATGGAAGCCCGTATGCCTATGACACCCACGTTCCTTTGCTCTGGTTTGGTTGGAAAATACCTCATGGCGAGACCTATGCACCGATCTTTATTTCGGATATTGCGCCTACCCTTGCCGCATTGTTGCATATCATGGAGCCTAACGGAGCTACCGGCAAGCCCATTGTTCCCCTTTTGGAAAAGCGGTAATGGCATTTTAAGCCAAGGTTTGTTCATTTGAACAACCTTGCTTAGTGCCAGTAGAGTTTTCCTGTTTCTATAACGGTTTGTGGGGAGCGCTGGGTAACAAATTTGGTAGCGATTGTTTTGCGTCCTTCCGGAGAAAGGTAAAAAACTTCAAAATGCAGGTGAGGGCCATTGCTCCATCCGGTATTGCCACTGTATGCAATAATCTGGCCTGCACTTACCTGTTGGCCGACTTCAGCCACTACTCCGTTTAGTTTCAGGTGCCAATAGCCTCCGAAGGTGCCGTCGCGGTGCAGGACGATGACGTAATTTCCAAACTTGCTGCACTGGGGATCCGGACAGCCATAGTCGCTATCCTCTTTTACTTCTACAATAACCCCATCCCGGGCAGCGCAAACGGCTGATCCCTCTTCCATCATAAAGTCAATGGCATAGGTGTGGGTATGGCTGACGGACCCAAGGTAGCCCTGGGTGACCAGGCAGGCGTGTCCTTTCTGAAAGGGGAGTCTGTACACGAAATTTTCATCAGGTCTGACCCTGGAGGGAATGCCTAATGCCCGCCGAAAGTGGTAGTCCCATTTCGGAACGCCTTTGCCCGTAGCAAATAGGCTGACGAGTATGGCTTTTTGCCCGGGCTGTAAGGTTTCTTCAAACCTGCTCTGGGGATCCACGTTCATATTCTCCAGATACAGATAATCAATTTCGACAAAATAGGGAATGTTGCTATTGTTCCTGGCGACAAGGTGTACAGCACCGCCATCCCCGCCGAGTGGAATTATCTCGATGGAAGCAGCTTGACCTGCCGCCTGTACCGAAAAAACAGGGCAAAGGTCGCGAATGCCAAAATTTTTTCGCACCTCATGTCTTTACCCTCTTCATTCCCCTTCCCGCGGCACACCAGAATGTGTTTCGAGTTGCCTTAATGGTATCGTTTTTCAATATATACGGGGCCTGGTTAGCTATTAACAGTGGTTGTTCTTGATTTTTGACGTATTTGTGTAAAATATTCCGCCGCCTTCGGCGGCGAAAGGAAATTTTGAATGAACGCTGGTTTCATTGATTTTGCGAAGCAAAATCAATGAAACCAGCGTTCATTCAAAATATTGTTTGGCGGCGTCAGCCGCCAAAGGACGGCCTCCAGCCTTTTCACACAACTCCGTTGAAGAACCCTGTCTATTCGTCCCTAAAGAGGGCGAAAGACAGTAAAACTTGCCTTTTCAGACTAAATTGGAACGCTACATAAATATATACCAAATAAAAGGTAATTCAGTTTCAATTTATTATATCAAAATCAAAAAAAGCGTAAGATATTCCTAAGTCTTTTTCGAACGGCGGGCAATCCGCCTTTGAAGGAGCAATCCGTAAACCGCAATTGCAACAAGTCTAATATTTTGCTGGCGCACCTTTTGCAGGCGTAGCGTTCCGGATAAATTCCCGCAGGTGTTCATTGGAGGAAGCGAGGTCTTCCCGGCGCAGGTACATCATATGCCCGCTCCTATAGCCCTCAAAGCGCAGGCGGTCTTTGAACTTCCCGCTGGGGTCGAGGTGCCACATCGAATATTTAGCATTGAAGTAGGTAGTGGCACCGTCGTAAAATCCGGATTGGAACATGACTTTCAGATAGGGGTTTTGGGCCATAGCCTGGCGCAGATTGGCACCAGTATTGTCATTGCTCCTGTCCCAGGGGCTTACTGGCCCGAACATATTATATTTTATATCGGTCTCGTATTTGAGTTCCGTACGTAGGTAGTGGTTGATTGCCGGGGTAAAGGAATGGAGCCAGGAGGTAAGTTCGGAATTATAATCAGGGGCCTCGCCGGCCTCTTTGCGATCAATACCCTTGTAGCGGGAATCCAGTCGGCCGACGGTATATCCGCCTCGTTCACGCAGAAGGTCTTTCCAGAAAAATTGTTCCGGCACGTCGAGGTTATGCTGCAGGATGGTTTTTTCGCTCAATCCGCTGTACCGTGCCATGCCAGCGGCCATAGCTTTTTTCTTTTCCGGATCGAGGAACCCGCCCATCGCCATGGCAGGTAAGAGTTCATTGATGGTAAAGCGCTCTGCTTCTTCGAGTACAACAGGTAAATCTTTCTGCTGTAGGTCGCTGGGCAGGACTTTGTGATACCAGGCGGTAGCAGCGAAGTAGGGAAGGCGGTTAGCTGCATCTACGGGGCCGTCCCGCTCGATGCCGAGTTCGGTAGGGGAGACCAGTACCACCCCGTTGAGGTACATCCACTGGGCATTTTGGAGTTCGAGGGCCAGTCCGGAAACACGGGTGGTACCATAACTCTCTCCAATGAGAAATTTTGGCGAACGCCAGCGTTCGTGCCGGGAAACAAAGGTGTTGACCCAATCGGCCAGGTATTTGATGTCGGCATTGACCCCAAAAAATTGTGCGGGCTTGGCATCTTTGTCGAGGATGCGCGAATATCCGGTGTTGACGGGATCCACAAAAAGAATATCTGCAACGTCCAGGATGGAATGGGGATTTTCCTTAGTGCCGTAAGGCTGTACGGGGTAACCCTCATCGTCAATTTCAAGGATACGGGGCCCCGTGTAGGCCACATGCATCCAAACCGACGCAGAGCCCGGGCCGCCGTTGAAAGAAATGACCAGAGGTCTCGTAGCGCGGTCCTGTACGTCACTGCGTTGGTAATAAATATAAAACAGGGAAGCAATGGGTTTACCTTCTTCGTTCCAGATGGGCTGGGTGCCGGCAGTAGCTGTATAAGGGAATTTCCTCCCCTTTACGGTGACTTCATGCTGTGTGGTGACTGCGGATTGTGCCTCCAAAACCCGGTTTTGGGCTTTCAGGCTAAAACAGACGGTAAGAACTAGTGCAAAAAATAAGGTGTTTTTCATATAGACCAGGTTTTTTGAAGGCCTAATCTACTGATTAATGCAGAATTTGGCGCCTTTGATGGCAAATGATTTTATGGGGTTATGTGCAAAGTATTCCGCCGCCTTCGGCGGCGAAAGATAGTTGGGGTTGTATAAAAAGTATTCCGCCGCCTTCGGCGGCGAAAGAAAGTTTTGAACGAACACAATTTTCACTGATTTTGCTTCGCAA
>CAZGOT010000079.1:0-11970 GCA_964527495.1 uncultured Haliscomenobacter sp. | reverse complement strand
TACCGAGGATATGGACATCGTTTTCTGCGGCCTGCCGGGCAGCTTCGGCAGGAGTCTGGAAGAGTGGGCCAATATCTACGTCAAAGCCCAGGTCGGCAAAACTGGTGGCGATGACCTTAGCCCCTCGGTCGTGTCCATCTTGTCCGAGTTTGGCAATCATTATCCTGGGCCTTCGGCCTTCATTTTGTTCGAAAGTATCTGCGAGGGCACGGGCCTGTAGGAAATCTTCATCTGTTTGGGCCATTTCGCTGGAATATACGCCGGAAACAGCCCTTATTGTGGGGGTGAAACGGGTAAAGGCACGCTCAAGGGCAAAAGAAATTTCTCCCAGGGTCGCCCGCAGGCGTGCACACACAACGGCATGTTCCAGCAGGTTTCCATCCCCGCTAAGGGCGCATTGAAAAAGTGCCTCAAGTGCCGCTTCAACGGCTTGTGCATCCCGTTGTGCCTTCACTGATTGGATACGCCGGATCTGGGTGTCGCGCACGGCAGTGTTGTCCACTTCAAGGGTATCAATAGGTGCCTGTTCGTCAAGGGTATATATGTTTACTCCAACAATCCTGTCTTTTTCACTATCAATCCGCGCCTGTTTGCGGGCAGCAGCTTCCTCGATGCGCAACTTGGGTAAGCCCTGTTCGATAGCTTTGGCCATACCGCCCAGCGACTCGATTTCCTGAATATGCTCCCAGGCTCGGTGCAGGAGCTGGTCAGTGAGCGATTCTACGTAAGCAGATCCTCCCCAGGGGTCCACCACCCGGGTGATACCGGTTTCTTTTTGCAGAAAAATCTGGGTATCCCGGGCGATTTTAGCAGAAAAATCTGTTGGTAGTGCAATGGCCTCGTCGAGGGAGTTGGTATGGAGCGATTGGGTGCCCCCAAAGACTGCCGCCATAGCCTCCACAGTAGTACGGGTAATATTGTTAAAGGGATCCTGCTCGGTAAGGCTCCAGCCGGAAGTTTGGCAGTGGGTGCGTAAAGCCATGGATTTGGGTTCCTTTGCACCAAAACTACTAACTAGGCCGGCCCAAAGCACCCTTGCGGCACGCATCTTAGCAATTTCCATGAAATGATTCATTCCAATGGCCCAGAAAAACGATAGGCGCGGTGCGAAATCGTCAATGTCCAGACCCACACTTTGCCCGGCACGAAGATATTCCAGTCCATCGGCAAGGGTATAGGCAAGTTCAATATCGGCAGGTGCCCCAGCCTCGTGCATGTGGTATCCGCTGATGCTGATAGAGTTGAACTTTGGCATGAGGCGGGCAGTGTAGGCGAAAATATCTGCGATAATGCGCATGGAAGGTGCCGGGGGGTAGATGAAGGTGTTGCGCACCATAAATTCTTTGAGGATATCGTTCTGTATGGTGCCGTTGAGCTGTTGTAAAGCCACCCCCTGCTCTTCTGCAGCTACGATGTAAAAAGCCATGACGGGGAGCACGGCACCGTTCATAGTCATCGAGACCGACATTTCGTCCAGTGGGATCTGATCAAAGAGGATTTTCATGTCTTCAACGGAATCAATGGCCACCCCAGCTTTGCCTACATCCCCGGCTACGCGCTCGTGATCGGAATCATACCCCCGGTGGGTAGCAAGGTCGAAAGCAACAGATAGCCCTTTCTGCCCCTGGGCGAGATTGCGCCGATAAAAGGCATTGCTCTCTTCAGCAGTGGAAAAACCTGCATACTGCCGGATTGTCCATGGACGAACGGTGTACATGGAGCTGTAAGGGCCTCTCAAAAAAGGCGGGATACCAGCAGTAAAACCCAGGTGTTTCAATGCCTGGATTTCTTCTGGGGCATACGCTGTTCGCACGGGGATTTGCTCGGCAGTTTCCCAAAGATCCCTGTTGGATATTACAGACTTGCCAGTCAGGCCTAAATCAAGGTGCAGGGTGCTGAAATCGGGACGTGGCATAGGTATTCGGTTTAGACCATGAAAAAGATGCAAAAGGAATTGTCAGGAAATAACATTCCCCACCGAAGGAGGAGCGTTGTTTTTTGCATAACTTCAAGGCTAAGGTATAAAAAAAAAGAGCATCCTCACGGGATGCTCCGATATTCCCTAAAATCACCCGAATAAAAAAAAGCAATTACGACAAACCAGGCGATACTTCGGCGGTCCTCCAATGGACATCCTTTTTATAGGGGCCGCTGTATGCCGGGCTTTTCCAATACCCTACAAAATAAAAGCCTGGAGTTTAATTTCAAGATGATCTAAGTCCTGCCCAAAAATGATTTTTGTCAGTACACGTATTATGCGTTGCGGTGAATGATCAAATGGTGAAAGAAGTTTTTAAAAAAAACCTATTTTAGCGTGTTGCCGGAAATAAGAGCAGGGACGGAATCCGGCCTTAGGCTCTGCTACCTCGAAGCGGAGACAGGATTAAAATAATAGACTTGTTGCGATGGGCCCGGTCTTTGGCATAACAACGCAGCATGTCTGAAAAAAGCATCAGCACATGGGATTGAAACCATTATTTACTGTTCCGGGCGAAAAGGATATTCTGGAAACGGCAGAGTATATCCGCCCGATGATCCATCAGACACCAGTGTTGACTTCGTCCACACTGAACACGATGGCAGGTGCTTCGCTCTTCTTTAAATGCGAGAACTTTCAAAAAATCGGGGCATTCAAAATGCGAGGCGCTGCGAGTGCGGGCCTTCGGGTAGCAGAAGCGGAAAGAAAAAAGGGCTTAGCCACCCATTCCTCTGGTAACCATGCGCAGGCAGTGGCCAGGACGGCCCAGGTGCTGGGTATTCCGGCGTATATCGTGATGCCGGAAAATGCCCCTGCTATTAAAAAAGCGGCTACGGAAGGATATGGGGCAGAAATTGTGCTCTGTGCGCCCACACAAGAAGCCCGGGAAGCCGCGCTGGAGGAGACAGTCAGGCGCACAGGAGCCCATTTTATCCATCCATACAATGATTACCATGTGATCGCCGGACAAGCGACAGCAGCGCTGGAACTAATTGCTGAAGTTGGGGAACTGGATATTGTCCTGGCTCCGGTTGGCGGGGGCGGGCTGTTGAGTGGAACGGCATTGAGTTGTCGCTATTTTAACACTTCCTGTAAGGTCATTGGTGCAGAACCGGAGCGGGTTAATGACGCACGTCGCTCTTTTTACAGCGGGCATATAGAAGGAAATGCTTCCACCAACACCATTGCAGACGGACTGCGCACAACGCTGGGAGATAAGACATTGGGTATCATAAGGGAGTATGTTGAAGATATCTTCACCGTCAGTGAGGAAGCCATAATCGAGGCAATGCGTATAATATGGGAGCGCATGAAGATTATCATAGAACCCTCATGCGCTGTGCCTTATGCAGTGGTGCGTAGCTATCCCGAATACTTTAAAGGAAAAAGGATAGGGATTATCTTAACGGGCGGAAATGTGGATTTGGGCAAGCTCCCTTTTATGCAATAGCATTTGCGACGGGACCTTACCCGGTGGCAGAAAGCCGGAGCTGGTCCCGTCGCAAAAATAATTAATACCTGCCGTTGACAGAAGGCGCCGTGATATTCGGCGCTGGAGGCGTAGAGCGTATAATAATAGAGCGTTTAGGCTTTTTATCTTCGATACCGCCCGTAGCATTTCCTCCGATGTTCCCACCTACCATTTCGGAGTTGTTATCGAAAGTACATCCTGACATGACAGGGGCGCTTTCTCCAAAATTTGTGCTGGCATTATAAATGGCTGAGGCACGGATGGTCGCACCATTTCGATTGAACGTACAATTTTCGACTACCGGGTTAGTTTTTCCGTAGTTATTGGCAATATTGAATATGCCGGCACCATAGGATGCCTGGTTACCTTCGAAATTGCAATTTCTTATAGTGAGGTTACAAAGACCATTATCTGATCCCTGGTTAAAAACGGCGCCACCTTCGATAGTTGCATCGTTTTCCAGAAATTCGCAGTTCAGGATGCGTGTCATACTGCAGTTGCCTTCGAGGGCGTTATTATAGATGGCGCCACCGAAGAAAGCACGGTTATGCTTGAACTGGCAGTTGGAAATAGTAGGGGAGGAGGCACTCCGGGAACCGTCGTTGAAGATAGCGCCGCCACAATTGGAGGGATTGATGCCCTGTACCGGATTATTGGCATTGCCACCGGAGATTTCGAAACCATCCAGGACGGTTTGGGGGCTGGCGTTCCAGAAAACGACAACAGTGAAAGAATTATCGGCATCGGTGACTGGGGAGCCAATTTCCCCTGACAAGATAGTTCGGTTAAGTGTGAAGTCGCGGTATGCGGAACTGGATTCGTTTCCTGCGAATCCGCCGAGGAGTTTGACGCCTGAGGGTATGAGAAAGGCTACGTCGCGGTCATTATTTTGCGTTGGGTGGTACACCCCGCTGGCGACCCATATTTCATCCCCTTCGATGGCGATGCTTAGGGCATGCTGGAGGTCACCGAAAGCCATATGCCAGGAGGAGCCATCTCCGTGACTGCCTGATTTCACGAACAGGACCCTGGCACTTATTTGGTGGCAGGTTAAGAGGGTGGCAAAAAGGAGTAAAAACGTCTTTTTCACAAGTGTTGAGTTTTTGAGATTGTTTTTCAGGTAAAAGATGGGGATGTGTAAAGAGTCCGAATCGGGCTCCGGAAGCATAACCGCAACTTAAAACAGAACAAATTTACACAACCCAAAGAACATTTGTCATTGCCAAAGCAACGAAATTCAGATTTTTCATGGAAAATAAAATCCTTGCAAATACGAATATGTTCATGGAATATGGATCGCGCATTAAACGAAGGCAAGGTAGGCAAAGTTTTTAGCTTGTTCAAGCGGCTCACATTAAAAAAAGTGGCAATAAAGGCATTGGTGTACAATTATTTAGGAAGTGGTATATATTATCATATTTTTGTGCGTTCTGGTTTAAAAAGCGGAATGTTATGCCGGATTTCGGTGGCAAACGGAAGGGGAACGGTAGTTTTTGGCGGGTGAGTGGCGGGGTTTTTAAAGAAAAGGGCGGTGTGGGTTTTTGGTTTAGCTCGGGAAAGATAAATTTTAAATATATTTTAAATATTTTAATATATATTTGAGAGCTATTTTTGGGTTTCTCCCTCTGACTTCAAAGGGATTAATTAGTCTATTTTTAAGCTGAAAGAGAAAAAAAGTTTTTTGCATTGGGGAAAAAACCCTATTTTGGCGGAGGGAAGATTACATAAGTCTGCGGTTTCGCACAAAAACCTATGCAATGAGCAATGCTACACTTTTTTACAGGTTCCTGGCGTTTTTTTTATTTCTGGGAGGTTTTTTTACGGGTCTTGGAGTTTTAAAGGCGCAGGACATCCACTTCACGCAGTTTTACTCGGCACCATTTAATATCAGCCCTGCGCTGACAGGGGTTTTTCCAGGTGAAACGCGCCTCATGTCCAACTTAAGGAGCCAGTGGCATTCTGTGCCAGTGGATTACAGCACCATGGTAATGGCCGGGGAGACCAAGCTTCCGGGTAAAGACCGGACAAAGGGGTTCTTTGCGGTCGGTATGGGGTTTAACTATGACCAGGGCGGGGTTTCCCGGCTCAATTACTCCAACCTGCACGTAAACGGTTCTTATACCAAGCGGCTGGCACCGAAGTTTTATGCAACGGTTGGAGGCCAATGGGGGCTATCCCAGCGCCGGTTTCGGTCGAACGGGTTAATTTTTGACACGCAATATAATCCGGACACCGGACTTGGCGATCCTTCCCTCCCCTCTCAGGAAGATTTTTCTAATAGGAGGAATTTCTTTGCAGATTTCAATACCGGGCTGAACTTCCGTTTTCAAACGCGGGTGGATGAGGAGTTGGTGGACCGGCTTGAAATGCGGACAAAGATTGATGCGGGGATTGGCATATTTCACCTCAACACTCCCCTGCAGAATTTCATAGAAGATGATTTTTCCGAAATCAGCCTTCCAGTGCGTTTTACGCCGTATATTCTGGCCACTATCAAAGTGGGCAATAACCTGGATTTGATTTATAATACGATGTTTCAAAGTCAGGCTACGTATCGTCAATGGCTGAATGGTATCGGGGCGAAGCTGCACCTGAACCGGCAGCCCGGGCGCCAGCTTGCCGTTCAGTTCGTAGCCAATTATCGTTCTTTTGATTTCTCCGAGGCGCTTGCACCTGCCTTCGAAGTGGTGTATAACAGTTGGCGGGTAGGGTTTAGCTACGACCTCAACATTTCCGAGTTCGAAGTAGCTACACGTAACCGCAGCGGGCCCGAGTTCTTCGTACATTTTCATATGGCCCAAGTCAAACGGAAGCGAATTTTGCCGGAATATAAAATTTGCCCGTTGATTTGATACTTCCCAGCCGTCCCCCCTTGTTCCCGGATCTTCCGGGCTTCTTTTTTACAACATACAGATTTTATTAAAATGAGAAGATTAATCTTGATCGCAATCCTGCTCAGTGGTATGTGGTCATACCTGCAGGGGCAGGTCGTTCAGACTCGTAAGGAGTGGCTAGTGGCTGCAGATTCTGCATTTACGCTTAAAGACTATTATCCTGCATTAAAATATTACGAGGCGGCGCTGGCCTACGATACTACTTCTGTAGATATATGGTATCGGTATGCTGAATCGGCCAGGTATTTTAATGCCTATAGTTATGCAGTCAAGGGCTACATGAAAGTGCTGGAGCTCGATCGGGAGCGCAAGTATCCACAGGCATGCCTTTGGCTGGCACAAGTACGCCAGAAGACGGGCGATTACGCTCAGGCGCGTTCTGATTATTCAACTTATCTCGAGCACCCTGCCGTGGGTAACCCGGAGTGGGTACAAATGGCCACTCAGGGAGTATCTGATTGTGAGGTAGGAGAATTGGAAAAGAATACCCAGTCGCGGGGATTGATTGGGGCTCCAGAGGCACGCAACCTCGGCATAGGCGTGAATACGGAATTTTCAGATTTCGGAGCCGTTTTCCAGGGCGATACCGTTTATTATACTTCTTTTCGTATGCAAAAAGGGCAGGGTAAGGAAGCCCGCCAACCGCAGAAGGCAATGATCCGTGTGATGCGTGCTGCTGACGGTACTAACGGGGTAATGCTGAGCGATAGTTTTAACCTTCCCAACCGCCATGTTGCCTATTCTGCATTCCTGCCGGATGGCAGTGGGATGTATTTTGCGATATGCACCTATTTGAACGCATCGGATACGCACTGTGAATTATATTATCGGAAGCGGCTCGGCCCAGACGAATGGGGCGCACCGTTGCGCCTCGGTATAAATGTTGCGGGATATACGACTACCCAACCAGCCGTTGGGCGCATCGCCGGTAGCTCCCGTAATTGGCTTTTCTTTGTATCCAACCGGCCAGGTGGGGCAGGTGAAATGGATCTGTGGTTCGGAGAAATCGAAGCCGATGGCAATGTGCAATCCGCCAGTAACCTTGCTGTCCTCAATACAAAGGCCAACGACGTAGGGCCCTATTTCCACGATGCTTCTCAGTATTTATATTTCAGTAGCGAAGGGCGTCCCACTATGGGCGGCTTTGATATTTACCGGGCACGGCTTGAAGGGACAGAATGGGGCACTCCCCAGCACCTTCGGGCACCTGCAAATTCCAGCTACGACGAAATCCATTATGCCCTGAACGGGGAAGGCGATAAGGCACTGCTTTCTTCCAACCGAACAGGTGCTGTTTTTTTGGCCCCTGAAAAAGAGGTCTGTTGCTATGATATTTATTCCGTTGACATTGACCTAAATATCCGGCTTAACGTCCGCACGCTGAATGCAGTTACCCAGGGGGCACTGCAAGGGGTTACCCTGTCGCTATATGAAAAAACGCCAACTGGTGAGAAACTGGTGGCTTCCAATACCAACGAATCGGATAATAATTTCGATTTCACCCTACTGCGCGACCGGCAATATCGCATCGTTGCCCAAAAACCGGAGTTCATCCCGGCAGAGACGGAAGTTGACCTGGGCGGCCAGTCTATTGATGCCAGGGAAGTCCTTATTTCCCGCGAAATCTCCCTGGATCCCATGCATGTTAACTTGACAGCACTAACCTTTGACGATGCAGATAATTCTCCGCTTAAAGGAGCCAGGGTCGAAATTTTTGAAATCGTCAGCGGCGATACTATCTCTGCAGGCAGCATAGCCAACGAAGAAGGGAACGAGTTTTATTTTACTATAAATGTCAATTCCCCTTATATGATCGAAGCTGCCAAACTGGGATACGAAACGTTGAATGTTCCGTTTGAGATTACCTCCGAGCTACTCCGGCGCCTCAGCCGCAATATAACCGTAGAATTGCCCCTGCAACGAGTAGATTTCCCTGAACTGCCTATTGCCTTATATTTCGATAATGCCCTGCCGGATGGCCGTTCCATGTCGAGGTTGACGAATACCGAGTTCAAATCTTTAGGCGAAGCGTACTTTGAGCGAAAGCAGGTATTTATGGAAAGTTATTTGGCGGGAGCGAGTGAAGAACAAAAATTTGCTACGGCAAGGCTATACGAAGCGTTCTTCGAGCGGGAGGTCTTGGGTGGATTGAAAAATCTGGAATACTTTTCTGAGCAGTTGCTGAATTACCTGAGCAAAGGCAGGGCCATTACTATCGAATTACAGGGATATGCCAGTCCGCGCGCCAGCACCCGTTTCAATGAAATCATTAGTTCGAGAAGGGTGAAGTCGGTGGTTAATTTTTTCCGTCAATACAAGAATGGGGCATTTAAACCTTACTTGCAAAACGGCCAATTCGAAATAATCGAGCTGGCCTTTGGAGAATCCAAATCCAAAAAAGAAGTGCCTGACCGATTAGACGATTTAAAAGGATCGGTATATAGTATTGAGGCTTCAGTAGAACGCCGTGTCGAAATTATCAAAGTTAGTACGAGAATTGTAAAACCACAATAAACCGGCGTTATGCTGATAGAAATACTACCAGTGGGCAGGAAATGCCCCGGAAAGACTATACAGAAAGGATGGCTGCTTGCGTTCTTTACCCTTCTGATAGGCATATTTTTACCTTTGGATAGCCTGAAGGCCACCCATATCGTAGGGGGTGAAATTGGATACAGGTGCCTTGGGGGTGGGCGTTACGAAATCACCCTTCGGGTATTTCGCGATTGTTTTGGCGGCGATATTCTGGCGCCTTTTGATGATCCTGCGTCTATTGGTATTTTCGACCGCGACGGGCTGCTCGTACGCAATTTGCAGGTTTTCAGGATGGGGGATGATACCCTTACGAATGTGATTGACCAATGCGTCATCAACTCCCGAAATGTATGCGTTCACACCACGACCTACCGTGCGGAGGTCACGCTTACGCCGCGTGCTGGTGGATACCGTTTTGTTTATCAGCGCTGTTGCCGTAATGCTACAGTCCGCAATATCGTTAAGCCACTGGAGACGGGTGCAACCTATGAAATCCTGCTGAGCGAGGCGGCTATGGCCCGCTGTAACAATAGCCCGCAGTTTAAAGCCTGGCCTCCTATTTTCATTTGTCGGGGTGAGCCGCTGCGGTTCGACCACTCGGCAATTGATGAGGACGGTGACTCACTGGTATATAGATTGTTCACGCCTTTTCAAGGAGGATCAGCACTGGTACCCCAGCCTATTCCTCCAGATTCTCCCCCCTTCGATACGGTGGTGTGGAACAACCCTCCTGGTTCTACGATTTATTCCATTAAAAATATGATGGGGTTTGGGGAACCTCTGGTGCTTAACCCTGTAAATGGGTTTATGACGGCCAATCCAGGTCAGGTGGGCCAATATGTAATTGGCGTTTTGATAGAGGAATATGATAGAAATACCAAGAGATTATTATCTGAAACCCGAAGAGATTTCCAGTACAACGTCATTGAGTGCGAACGCATCACTGCGGTGATTTCGGCCCCTTCTGTCCAGTGTGACAACCTGGTGGTCAAGTTTGAAAATGAAAGCGAGAATGCTGCCAATTTTATCTGGTATTTTGAGGGGCCGGGCTTCGAAGAGTTCTCGACCGACTTTAGCCCGACCATTACTTTTCCGGATACTGGCCGGTATACTGCCACGCTGGTTGCAGAACCTGGCCTCATTTGCGAGCACAGGACGCGCCATGAGGTTTTCTTGCAATACAATTCCTTGAAATCTGACTTTTTAGTAGATGTTTTTGACTGTTTTGGGGGATCTTACCTTCAGGTGAAAGACCTTTCCACAGATAATGTCTCTCCTATCGTGCAGTGGAAGTGGGAAGTTATCCTTCCTGGAAGGGACACGCTCCGCTCCAACGCGCAGGCACCTGAATTCTTTTTGCCAACGGGTGTCACCGGAAAGCTACGGCTGACGGTTACTTCCAGAAACGGCTGTGTGAGTACATCAGAAAAGACCATTGAAACGGGAAGAGGCCGCCCTGCGAGTTTTATCTCGGGTACCAGAATCGAGGCGTGTCTGGGGCAACGGGTCAGTCTTAATCCCAATACGCCTACGGATATCCCCTTTCTATACCAGTGGACTCCTGTCGAGGGATTGGAAAACCCAAATTCTATCAATCCGAGCTTGACCGTTACGCAGAGCAGAACGTTCCGGGTACGGATTTCTCCTGTTGATTATTATTGTGATACCTTCATCAACGTTGAGGTCGTCCTCGTCAATCGGGTAGCTCCGGCTTTCTCTTACGTGCCTGCGTGTGACGGGTTTGGTTTGCACCTGAAAAATGAAACCCCCGGATCAGGTCCAACGCGATGGGTGATTGGTAATCTCAATAAACCTATCGGGGATACAATTGCCCGGGACTTGACGTTCACTTTCCCTTCTGCAGGCACTTTCCCGGTTACCTTGATTTCCCTCGGGCTCTGTCCGGATACGATTACTAAACAGGTGACGGTGACCGGTCCTTTTCTCGATCCGGGTTTCAGTTTGAAATTCGTTGGGTGCTCAGACCAGGAAAACCAAGTGCTTTTTGAGGATAAAACGACTAACCTGCTGAATAATACCACTAGCTGGCGCTGGCTTTTAGGTACCGGACAAGCTTCGGAACAACAAAACCCGGTGTTTTCTTTTCCGGATGGTACAGACTCCGTTAATGTCCGATTGATCGTCGGTACTGCTATCGGATGCCTGGATACGGTCTCTGCTAAGGTGAACGTCAAATTTGTCGATTTCGCCAAAGTTGCCCCTCCACCGCTTATTCTCGCCTGCAAGGGATTACCGACGCCTATGAACCTGAAAGGGGCTCCCACGTATCGGTATGCCTGGTCGCCTGCAACAGGTCTGAATAATCCCCTTTCCCCCAATCCGCTTGTCACCTTAACCACTGGTACGGCATATCGGGTAACAATCTCGGACTCAACAAGGGTCTGCGATACGGTGGTAAATGTTCAGGTAGATGTGATTGACCTGCGCAACCAAGTTCCAAAACCGGCTATGGTGGTTTGCCCGGATGTGGCAACGCCCCTTAATCCTGGTTCTGATCCAAGACTGGTTTATCGCTGGACTCCGGCAACAGGACTGAGCGATCCCAATTCCAATAATCCCACGGTAACTACCCGAACGGATATCGTCTATCAACTGAAGGTCTCCCACCCGCTGGGGTATTGTGATACAACGGTGACGATGCAGGTAAAGGCGGCGAATTTCCCTTCTGTTGCCCCGGTTCCTGCTATGGTGGTATGCCCGGGTATAGCGACGGCGTTGAACCCGAATGGCGATCCGCTGTACAAATATGAATGGACGCCTGCTGAAGGCCTAAGTGCTACTAATGTTCCCAACCCGACGGTGACGACTACGGTAGACCGGACGTATCAGGTTCGGATCAGCGATTTGTTGAATAATTGTAGCCAGACGTTTACGATACAGGTGAAGGCGGCGAATTTCCCTTCGGTTGCCCCGGTCCCTGCTATGGTGGTATGTCCGGGCATAGCGACGGCGTTGAACCCGAATGGCGATCCGCTGTACAAATATGAATGGACACCTGCCGAAGGACTTAGTGCTACCAATGTTCCAAACCCGACGGTGACGACGTCAGTTGACCGGACGTATCAGGTTCG
>CAZGOT010000078.1:5184-11986 GCA_964527495.1 uncultured Haliscomenobacter sp. | reverse complement strand
TCCCGGAGGAGAAAGGAGATGTATAATTTTGAAATTATTGAACAACTATAACTATGGACTACCTGCGTTATCAATTCAAATCGCTGGAAAAAATCCCGACCAAAGTCTGGGATAGTGCAAGGGAAGGCTCCATCCATGTGGCCAAAAGTATCGCCCTCGCTATTCGTCAAAAACAACAAGAGGGGGAACACATCGTACTGGGCCTCGCTACCGGCTCTTCGCCCATCCAGGTGTATAAAGAACTGGTGCGTATGCACCGCGAAGAGGGATTGAGCTTCGCCAATGTAATCACCTTCAACCTGGACGAATATTATCCTATGCAACCCGATGCACCGCAAAGCTACGTGCGGTTTATGCGGGAATTCCTTTTTGACCACGTGGATATCAAGCCAGAAAACATCCATATCCCCGATGGCACCCTGCCTTTAGACCAGGTAGAGGCCTTTTGCGCACGCTATGAAAAAATGATCGAGCAGGCGGGTGGTATTGATATACAGGTGTTGGGCATCGGCAGAACAGGCCATATCGGGTTTAATGAACCGGGTTCTTATGATACTTCCATTACCCGGCTCATCCGACTGGATGCCATTACCCGTCGCGATGCGGCAAAGGAATTCTCTTCTGTCGAGGAGGTACCCTACCGGGCTGTGACGATGGGCATTCGCACAATCCTGCGGGCCAAGGCGATCTACCTGGTGGCCTGGGGACAGCATAAGGCAGAGGTAATCAAACGAGCAGTGGAAGGACCTGTTACCCCTTCTTTACCCGCCAGCTTTTTGCAACAGCATCCCAATGCTAAAATCTACCTGGATCATGGGGCTGCAGAGGATCTGTCCCGGTTTCGCACCCCCTGGTTGGTCGGGCTTTGTAATTGGGACCACGACCTCATCTGCAAAGCTGTTACCTGGCTTTCCCTCACTCTGGGAAAGTCCATCCTAAAGCTCACCAATGAAGACTACAACGAACACGGCCTTTCGGACCTCGTCGCGGAACACGCCAATGCCTATGAAATTAACATCCGGGTTTTTAACCGTCTGCAGCATACTATTACCGGATGGCCAGGGGGAAAACCTGGTGCGGACGATAGCACCCGCCCGGAGCGCGCCAAGCCGGCCAGGAAGAAGGTCATTATTTTTAGCCCCCATCCCGATGATGACGTGATTTCTATGGGAGGTACTTTCCTGAGATTGGTAGAACAAGGACACGAGGTACATGTGGCCTATCAGACCTCCGGAAATATTGCCGTCCACGACCATGATGCTCTGCGCTACCTTGAATTCCACCAGGAATTCTGTGAATCGCAGGGAGCTGGTGGCGATGGGTTCCAGAAGCGGCAGGATTTGATTCGTTTTTTGCGCGAAAAAACGCCCTGGGAAATAGATTTACCTGAAATCAGGAAAATCAAAGGCCTCATCCGCAGGGGTGAGGCACGCGCAGGAGCCAGGTTTTGTGGACTTGAAGATGACCATATCCACTTCCTTGACCTGCCTTTTTATGAAACCGGCAAGACCCGCAAAAACCCGGTAGGGGAGGAAGATATCCGCATCGTCGCCCAGTTTATGGACAAAATAAAGCCTAACCAGGTCTTTGCTGCAGGCGACCTGGCTGATCCGCACGGTACCCATAGCGTCTGCCTTGATGCTATTTTTGCCGCTTTTGAATCCCTGAAAGAACAAAAATGGGCAAAAGATTGCTGGCTTTGGCTCTACCGTGGCGCCTGGCACGAGTGGGCTGTGGACGAAATAGAAATGGCAGTGCCTATGAGCCCTGAACAAGTCCTCAAAAAACGCCGCGCTATCTTTATGCACCAATCCCAGAAAGACCGCCCCCCTTTCCCAGGTAGCGACGCACGCGAGTTCTGGCAGCGGGCGGAAGACCGCAACCGCGGAAGTGCCCAGATCTACCGCCAGCTCGGCCTCGCCGAGTATGAAGCTATTGAGGCTTTCCGAAGGTGGAAATTCGCCTGGCAGCCCGCTGGGAAATAGGATTTTAGAGGCTTAAAAAACATTTTTTATGATATACCATTTTCGTTTGAACCTGATGCTTATCGCTACAATCGGCTGTTTATCCTCCGCCGTTCAAGTGATGGGGCAGGATTTTCCCGTCATTCCCATCCCGCAGAAAATCGAAGCTGGAAAGGGGGCTTTTGTGCCATCTGCCTCCACGCCAATATTTGTCGGACAGCGCAATGAGGAGACCGACTGGGCTATTGCCTACCTGAACGGACATATACAAAGCCGTCTGGGCGCAGCACTTCAGGTGCGTACGGGAAAGGGTAGCAATGCCAAGGGGATTAGCATCACATTGGATCCCACCACCCTAACCCCGGAAGCCTATACCCTCCGGGTTGATCCTAAAGGGATTCAAATCGTTGCAGGTAGTGCTGCAGGCGTTTTTTATGGGGTACAGTCCCTTGTTCAAATTTTTCCCGATGGCACGGGGCCGTTGGCCATTCCTGCTGTTTCCATCGAAGATAGCCCCGCTTTTTCCTATCGCGGCCTGCACCTCGATGTTGGGCGGCATTTTTTCCCGGTGGCTTTTATCAAACAATATATTGATATCCTGTCCAGGTATAAAATGAACCGCTTCCATTGGCATCTCACAGAAGACCAGGGATGGAGGATTGAAATCAAGCGCTACCCCAAATTGCAGGAAATCGCAGCTTACCGCGACGAAACCCTCAAAGGCCATTATAACGAGGTCCCACAGGTGTACGACGGCAAGCGCTGTGGCGGGTACTACACCCACGAAGAAAGCCGCGAGGTGGTAGGATGTGCCCGCCGTCGCTTCATAACCATCGTGCCGGAAATTGAAATGCCCGGGCACGCCCAGGCGGCTATTGCCGCATATCCCGAATTGGGGTGCACTGGAAATCAGGTGAAGGTAGCAACAAAATGGGGAGTCTTTGACGATGTCTTTTGTCCGAGCGAAACGACGTTTACTTTTCTCGAAAATGTGCTGCGCGAAGTTATGGATTTGTTCCCGGGGGAGTATATCCATATCGGCGGCGATGAGTGCCCGAAAACCCAGTGGAAAAACAGCCCTGTAGCCCAGGAGGTTATCCGTAGGGAAGGGCTGAAAGATGAATACGAACTCCAGAGCTATTTTATCCGCCGGATAGAAAAGTTTTTGAATGCCAACGGGAGGCAAATTATCGGCTGGGACGAAATCCTGGAAGGGGGGATAGCCCCGAATGCTACTATTATGTCCTGGAGAGGTGTACAAGGGGGAATAGAAGCGGCAAAACAAAAACATAATGTCATTATGACCCCTACTTCGTTTTGCTACCTCGATTATTACCAGGCTTTGGGCAAAGATGAGCCGATCGCCATCGGTGGTTTTCTGCCATTGGAAAAGGTCTATGCATTTAACCCTGTCCCTGCCGCACTTCAGGGGGATGCAGCAAAATTTGTTATCGGTGCCCAGGGCAATGTCTGGACGGAATATATGCAGGACGAAAAAAAGGTACAATATATGGTGTATCCCCGCATGCAAGCCCTTTCTGAAGTGGTCTGGTCAGGGGAATCCAGGAAGGATTTTCCTGGATTTATTCGCCGACTGGTGGTACATCTGGAACGGCTGCAAAAGGAAGGGGTGCATTTCGCCAACCACCTCTTCGATGTAAAAGCGCAGGTAATTGCCGGCGATGGAAAAGGTGTCCGCGTGCGTTGGTATAACCTTGCAGGAAAGGGTGACCTGCATGTGCTGGAAGGCTCGGGCACTCCAGGGCCGTATGACCCGAAAGCAGAGGGAGAGATACCGCTCACCCAAGAGGGTAGGATCCATGCCCAAACGATCCTGAACGGGAAACCCGTTGGGAAGCCATCATCCCTCTTTTTCGTTCCCCACCTCGCAGCAGGTAAAGTCATTAGCCTGGCAAAAGCGCCTGCTCCACAGTATGCTGCAGCGGGTCCGGCTTCTGCTATCAATGGCGTGATGGGCAGTGATGAACGCTATGGCGACGACGAGTGGCAGGGATTCGAAGGGGATGATTTCGATGCGGTAATTGATTTTGGTACATCAACCCCCATTCGCAAAGTGAATTTCCGCTTTTATAATGCCCCCGGACAATGGATATACCCTCCCAAAGCCGTGCATATCAGTTTTGCAGATAACCCTGGTCAATTCGATGCCGAACGCACCTCCACTATTTCCGTGAACCGGGTAAATGGGAACGTGTTGCGCCAAATCGTACTGGCCAGCGGCAAAGGCAGATATATGCGGGTACGGATTGAAAACTTCGGCGTGATACCACAAGGGGAATCCGGCGCAGGGCATAAGGCCTGGCTGTTCGTAGATGAAATTATGGTGGAGTAAGCCCCACCACTTCTTATAAGTGCAGGCGCTCCTTTCTGCCCAACAGGACTGTTTCGTCCTCTACCCGCTCCGGGTCGGGGACGCAACAGTCCACCGGGCAGACTGCGGCACACTGGGGCTCTTCGTGAAATCCCACACACTCCGTACACTTATCCGGAACGATGAAGTAATAATCCTCCGAGATGGGCGACATTTTGTCGCTTGCATTCACGGAAATACCTGATTCAAGTTCATATTTTCCCCTGATAGTCGTACCATCTGAGATCGCCCACTCCACACCTCCTTCATAAATGGCATTATTGGGGCACTCTGGTTCACATGCACCGCAGTTGATGCACTCATCTGTAATCATTATAGCCATACCAAAGTGATTTTTTAGACTTATTGATTTGTCGGTATATTTCCAGCACCAACCTTCTACGTTCGAAAATTATTAAACGGTTAAAACGCTCCGTGGTTTAACCGGGGCGAAGATAAAAGCGCTTGCGGAATTTTTCAAGCTGTGGGGGTGTTTGGAAAGCCTTTGTCCAAATAAAAGTTTTTCAGCATCAAGAGGCCTCGGAAAGTGTGCGGTTCAAATTGTATCTTCGCCATAATATTTAGTGCATGGCAAAGGAAGAAGCGGACAAGGTCACGCCTTTGATGCAGCAGTATCACAAGGTCAAGGCGAAATATCCGGATGCGGTTTTGCTTTTCCGGGTGGGAGATTTTTATGAAACTTTTGGCGCCGATGCGGTAACGGCCTCCAAAGTGCTGGGGATTGTACTTACCAGCAGGAATAATGGTGGCAGCGATGTGGAGCTCGCCGGTTTTCCCTTCCATTCCCTTGATCTGTATTTGCCCCGCCTGGTCAGGGCAGGGTATCGGGTAGCGATTTGCGAGCAGCTCGAAAAACCGAGCCCGCAGAAAAAAATTGTAAAAAGAGGGGTGACGGAGGTAGTAACGCCTGGCGTTGCCGTAGATGATAAGCTCCTGGACCACCGCTCCAATAATTTTCTGGCCGCATTAGCTCCGGGTAGGGAAGGGGAAGTGGGATTAGCTTTTCTGGATATCTCTACCGGTGAGTTCCTGGTCAGCGAAGGGGATTATGCTGCAGCAGAAAAGCTGCTCCAGAGCTTTCAGCCATCCGAAATCCTATTCCCTAAAGACCGCAAAAAATGGTTCGCAAAGACGTTTGGGGAAAAATTTTATACCTACCCCCTCGAAGAATGGGTCTTTACTAAAGATTTTGCTGTAGATCTGCTCCACAGGCACTTCGAAGTGGTCAATATGAAAGGCTTCGGTATCGAGGGCATGGAACTGGCGCAAATTGCCGCCGGATCTATCCTGCATTATCTTTCTACTACCGAAAACAAAAACCTCCGGCATATCCTGCGCATCGCCAGGGTACAACCGGATCGCTTTGTCTGGCTCGACCGCTTTACCATTCGCAACCTGGAACTGCTCCAGAGTCCGCACGATTCCGGAGTGCCGCTCATTCAGGTCCTCGATGATACCCTTTCTCCCATGGGTGCCCGTCTGATGAAAAAATGGGTCGTCCTGCCCCTGAAAGACCGTGCGGCCATTCAGGAACGCCTGGATTCAGTGGACTTTTTCCTGCAAGATTCTGCCCTCGCTGCTGAAATGGCCCCGCTGATCCGAAAAATGGGCGACCTGGAACGCCTGATCTCTAAAGTGCCGCTGGGTAAAATAACCCCCCGCGAAGTGGTACAGTTGAAAAAAGCACTGCTGGCGTGTGCAGAACTCCAGGCCCTGCTGTTGCGCTGCCCCCAGCCACAAATCCGCAAAATCGCCGACGGTATCAACCCCTGTCCGCAACTCGCAGACCGGATCGCCCTGGAACTGGTAGATGACCCTCCTGTTAACCTCGTCCGTGGCGGCGCTTTCCGCTCGGGATTTCATGAAGAACTCGACGACCTGCGGCATACCCTTTCGCACTCCAAAGAACTGCTCGCCGGGGTGCAACAGGCAGAAATCCAAAGGACTGGGATCAACTCGCTCAATATTGGATACAACTCCGTATTTGGATATTATCTGGAGGTCAGTAACAAATATAAAGATCAGGCGCCTCCCGACTGGGTGCGCAAACAAACGCTTACGAATGGGGAGCGCTATATTAAAGACGCCCTCAAACAACTGGAAACCAAAATTATTACACCCGAAGAACGCCAGATAGAGCTTGAAGAATCCCTTTTCGCCGAGCTCATCCTGGGATTATCGGATTATATTGCCCCCATCCAGCACAACGCCCGGCTCGTAGCCCTACTCGATTGCCTGCTGGCCTTTGCCCGCGTGGCTGGAAAATACGGGTACTCCAAGCCCGAGGTGACCGACGATTTTACCATAGATATCCGCGAGGGACGGCACCCGGTAATCGAACGCCAGTTGCCTCTGGAAGAGCAATTTGTGCCGAATAACGTTTTTCTGGACCGCGATGAGCAACAGGTTCTTATGATTACTGGTCCTAATATGTCTGGTAAATCTG
>CAZGOT010000078.1:0-5174 GCA_964527495.1 uncultured Haliscomenobacter sp. | reverse complement strand
TCGGCGAGCCGTATGTGCCCAACGACATCTTTCTGTCGAACGACGAACAGCAGATCCTCGTGCTCACCGGTCCGAACATGGCCGGCAAATCTGCCGTCCTGCGCCAGACCGCCCTGATCTGCCTGATGGCGCAAATGGGTGCTTTCGTTCCGGCTGCAGGGGCCAGAATCGGGATATTGGACAGGATCTTTACCCGGGTGGGCGCATCGGATAATATCAGCTCCGGGGAATCTACCTTTATGGTGGAAATGAACGAAACGGCCAGTATCCTGAATAATATCACCGACCGCAGCTTAATCCTGCTGGATGAAATCGGACGTGGGACGAGTACCTACGACGGGATTTCTATCGCCTGGTCAATCGCGGAATTCCTTCACGAAAATGCTTTCGCACGGCCCAAAACCCTCTTTGCTACCCATTATCACGAGCTGAATGAGCTGGCAATCCGCTTTCCCCGCATCAAAAATTTCCATATCGCTACCCGCGAGGTAGGACATAAGGTGTTGTTCCTGCGCAAATTGGTTCCAGGAGGTAGCGAACACAGCTTTGGTATTCATGTCGCCCGCATGGCCGGTATGCCCCGCTCTATCGTGGACCGCGCGACTGCCATTCTGGAGCAACTGGAGAAAAAACGCGTGGGGGAGGAGGTTGCAGATAGCCAGGATATGCCGCAGCCCCGTCCTGCCAGCGGGCGCCAGGTCCCACAGGAAACCCTGCAGCTCAGCATTTTTGAAACAGTGGACCCTCTCGCAGGCCAATTGAAATCTGCCCTTAAAAACCTTGACCTGCATAGCATGACGCCCATCGAGTGCATGCTCCGACTCAACGAGCTTAAAAAACTGATTGAAGACAGCGAAGGATGAAAATTGCTATAATCGGATTTGGTCGAATGGGGAAGGCTATTGCTGCCCTCGCCCCGGGTATGGGGCACGAGGTCGCCCTGATTATTGAAAAGGATGGGTGGACATCATTGGACTCGGATAAACTGCGCGCCTGCGATGTAGCTATTGAGTTTAGCAATCCGGAGGCAGCTCCGGGAAATATTCTGCGCTGCCTGGATGCAGGAATACCCGTGGTGTGTGGTACCACAGGGTGGCTATACCGCTTATCCGATATAGAACTGGCCGTTGAGCGTTGCAAAGGGGCGTTTTTTTATGCCTCTAACTTTAGCATCGGGGTAAACTTGTTTTTTGCCCTTAACCGCTACCTGGCGGGGAGGTTAGACGGATTTCCGGAGTATGAGGTTGCTATTGCGGAAACGCACCATATACACAAGAAAGATGCTCCCAGCGGTACGGCTATTACCCTTGCAGAAGGGATTATCGCAGGTCTGGGCAGGAAGGTTTCCTGGGCAAACCGCCCCGTTGATGATCCCTCCGTACTCGAAATCCGCTCTTTTCGGGAGGGAGAGGTACCCGGCACCCACGAAGTGGTATATACCTCCGAAACAGATACTATCCTGCTGCGCCATGAAGCGCATTCCCGCAATGGTTTCGCAAGGGGGGCGCTGATGGCAGCTGCCTGGCTGCCCGGACGACAGGGAGTGTTCAGTATGGAAGATATGCTGGGGATTTGAAGTGCTTTAGCCAAAGTCCTCGACTTTTTCCAACAGCCACTTCTGATTGGCGAGATTGCTAGTGGTGCTGATTTCTTGTCGCAGGCGTGCAATGGCAGTTTCATCGCCCCTGTGCAGGCGGGTGAGTTTTTTTGTAAAACGAATCAGGTTCTTATAGGCTTCCTTATTCCGGTCCGGAATCTCCTTGTTTCGGTTCAGATAGGTGCGGAAACTATCAAACAACGAATAAAGCGGGTCCCATTGATCGGTATCATAATACACCCGCAGCAGCATATCTTTGGAGTTTAGGTTATAAGTGATATCGTCGTATTCCACAAAGCGGAGTAAATCCACTACCTGGGCATATTTGCGCTGGTAAAAATAGACCTGGGCAAGGTTAAACGTACGGGCATTTTCCCTTTTATCTTCCGGAAGGTATTGCAGGTATTCATCAATAAACTTCAGGGTCCAGTCGTAATTGCCTACGCGGAGGCCAACGACGACGATGTTGCGGAAATCCCAGGGCGATAATTCGCCATCCCGGAAAATGATGCGTTTTTGTAGTACATCCTGGTAGAGTACAAAGAGTTCGGAAAGAAACTCCGGTCTGCCGCGGTTGAGTTGGTGGATACAATAATTTTGTGCCAGGCTGTACAGATCTGATGCTTCTTCAATAGGGAAATTCAGGCTGTAGCGGTCGAGGAGCTGTTTGAGTTGATGGTAATACTGCACGTCGTCCGGGTAGCGGTAGAGGTTGAGGACCTGGAAATAAATGGCGATGGGGGGGATATCGGCAAGTTCATTTTTTTCAACAAAGCGGACGATTTCCTCCATTAGCCCCAGGTCGTATTCGTGGGAGGCAAGGTCTCTGCGTGCAAGGACGTTACAGTAGATCCAAAGTTTTTCTGCGATAAAAAAATAGTCCAGGTTGCGCGAAATTTCCTCCCAGTTGGACTTTGCCGTGCGGTTGTGTTCGAAGCCCGCAAGGTCGTAATAACGCTTCTCCAACAAATATTTTCCGTGATAATGATCGCTGTTGCGGTAGGGGCTTTTTTCAAAATAGCCTCTCGCGAGTTTGAGTGCGGCATTGTATAGTCCTGATTGTTTGCGCTTTTCTATCGCCTCGAGGAGGGCTGTATTGCGCACAATTTCGTTTTGCTCAAATTCCTGTTGCGCAAAAAAATCTTCCAGGAGCTTAAGCAGGTCTGAAAAATATTTTCTCAGCCGAACGTCGTCATAGGTATTTTCCAGCCCTATAGCCTCCCAGATTTCCTGCTTTGTCCAGGCATTAGCCCCCGGATTGTTTATCTCGCCAATAATCGTTTCAAAAAGGGAAACGAGGATTTCATTCGCATTAAAATAGGGCGATTGCAGGTATTTCCGGAACCGGTTTTGTTCAATTTTATTCAGTTCCTGCAAGGACTGGAAGAGTTTGCTGGTCCGCATATTTATAAAAACAATTTCACGGATTTCAAAAAATATAAATTATTTAATAAGCAATTCATGTATTTATTTTGTAAAATAGAAAAAAATAAAATAAAATGTAAATAAAATAATACAAAAACAAATAAAATTTTAAATTATCGTATTGAACTAAAAAAGCTTTCAAAGGATTCCTTTTCACAAAAATACACTTTTTTGCTACACGAAAAAATACACATTTTTATTACATTTTTCAAAAAGTAATTGTATTTTGTGCCCCAAAGCAATGATTTCCCAAGCGGGCGCATAATCCACGAAACCATGAATGTATTTTTACGCACTTCGCTCATTTTCCTTTCCGTCTTTTTGATGGGATCCCTACGTCTGCCCGGTCAGGTCACAAAGAGAGGATCTTTAGAAATTTTCCAAAATGGTCGCGGGGAATACTATTTCGAGGCCATATTAGGTACGATCAAAAACCAGCCTAAAAACGGAAAAGTTTACGTAGAATCCGTATTGCCGGGCTCCGGCGGCAAGAAAATATACAAACTTGTTTTTGAGCCGTCCCAGGGTTTTGTTGGTCTGGATACCTTTCGTTACACGAGTGTTACCTGTTACAGTGCAAATTGTTTCGAAGAGTGGGAAGTACACGTAAAGGTGAAGACTTCCGAAGTCAATGCGCTGCCAGACCTCTTTTACGTCCCTGCCAATGCACCTGAGACGCCGTTAAATGTCCTTCGAAACGATTCCGGCTCTGCTGGCTCCCTAAATCTTCGATCTGTAAATACGGTGAATAATGGTCAGGCGACCCTTGCTGCGGGCACTCCGAATATTCTGTTCAAGCCCAAGACTGGTTTTACCGGGGTCGCTCAATTGATTTATACAGTTTGTGACCCTCTGGGTACGTGCAATCAAGCTTCCGCAAGTATTGTGGTAGGCCAGGTACAGCCTGCTGGTCAGGATACCCTGCACATCTTTACCCTAAGAGAAGAACCTGTGGATGTACTGGTGCCTGCCGTGTATGCCCTCCTCGATAAACCGGCCAACGGCAAGTTGGATCAAAATCGCGATATCCCCAGCTATCAGCCCCAAGCGGGCTTTACAGGCTCCGATTTTATGGTCTTCTCCGGGAATGGCAACGAGTTGACGGTGGAAGTGGTGGTCCTGGATGTCAAAAGAAATAAATTTGCCTTCGACGATCAGGCCAATACGGCTCCCGGACGCGCACTTGAGCTCGATGTTCTCACGAATGACACGTACGGAAAATTGTCGTCCTGTGTCCAATACGGTCAGCCCTTATACGGAAAACTCCGATCGGATTCCGGGGTCAATGGTCTCGTCACCTATGAGGCGCCCCGGGGATTCATAGGAGTGGATGAGTTTACCTATACTTCCGCTCCTCCGGGCTGTTCCGGTGCTCCTGAAACAGCCACCGTGCGCATTTTTGTGAGCAATTTCGAACCCTCGGCTGCAAAATTCCGCATGAACACGCCTATGAACACGCCGCTCGCCATCGGATATAATATTCCCATCAGCGAGTTCAAATTCAACCTGTCCCAAAAGGCCAGGAAGGGCGAAGTCCTGCTTCTGAACGGATTGGTAGATACGACCATCCTCGGATCTAAAATTTTTGGCTATAATACGCTCCTGTATGTCCCCAATCCGGGGGTCAGCGGAATAGATGAATTTGAAGTCAACTATTGCCTCCAAAGCTTAGACGGCAAAACCTGCCAATATCAGAAAAGTGTAAAAATCCAGGTGGATATCCTGCCCTTTACTACGGGTAGGGAGATGTGCTTCGGAGATTGTGTCTGGGCCGGGGATACAAATATGGACGGTGTCGTGAATATGGAAGACCTCCTGCCTCTGGGCAAGTTTATGGGCAGAGTTGGATTTACCCGGGAAGATGCCAACCTCGATGTCTGGTTCGGCCAGTATGGCAAGGACTGGAAAAATAATTTATCTCCCAATGCCGCTGAACTGAAATATGCGGATACAGACGGCAATAGCATCATTACCGCAGAGGATACGGTAGCTATTGGTCGCTTCTACGGACGCACCCACTCCCTTGTGCCCAACAAACTTCCTTATGCCGATTTTGAGGTACGCCTGGAGGGCGACTTATTCTCCGAACCAGGAAAACCCGTTCAACTCGATATCCTGCTGGGCGATGAGGATCACCCGGTAACAGACCTTT
>CAZGOT010000077.1:0-11989 GCA_964527495.1 uncultured Haliscomenobacter sp. | reverse complement strand
AATCAATGAAAATGACGTCTGTTTAAAATAACATTTGGCGGCGCAAGCCGCCAAAGAAATAATCGCATTATTCTTCGACTTCGATACCACTACCCTGGGCAGAGACGTAGTACGCGCCTTTTACCACAACTTTGGCATCTGCAGGCAGGGGCTCAAGAGGTGAAACGGCAATGAAACCGCTATCGGAAGCACCCGTTTGGACGGCTACTTTATGAAATTTGTAATTTTTGCCTGTTTTGCCCTCCAAAATAAAGATGAACACCCCCGCATTATCCTGGACAACGGCCTCTGCAGGGAGGACGGAAGTTACAGTTCCGGCAACAGGAGCAATCCTAGCCTCCATGTACGCGCCTACAGGTAACCCGCTCACGGGTTGATCAAATTTGGCGTATGCCCGCAAGGATTTGCGTGCTTTGTCCATTGTGCCATCCAGGCTAACGATTGTTGCCGGGAATGTTCGGCGGGGATCAGAAGCAAAATACAGCAAGGCTCTGGAGCCTGGCCGGATGCGCAGGATATCTTTTTCAAAAATGTACACAACCGGCTGGACCTTTGAGAAATCGGCGATTTCGCAAACAGCAGCGCCATTGCCTACTGCCGCCCCGAGGCCGGTATGGATCCGCGTCACGGTACCACTGACCGGAGCACGAAGCTGAACCTGCGTCTGAAGTTGCGCCGGGCTCAGTTTATCCGGGTCAATCTGGTACTGTCGGAGTTTTGCCCCTGTCAAAGCCAGGGTAGTCTGGGCCTCGCGTAAATCCGCTTCTGCTTTCTGGAAATTTTTTGCCGCCGTGGCATTTTCTGCAGAAAGGGCTTTATACCGCTCATAATCTGCCTTCAAAAACCCAAGACGGTCTTTAAGCTCTAAGAAATCCTGCTGTAGGTCGAGTAGTCCTGGTTTGTTCAGTATGGCTACGACATCTCCTTTCCGTACAGGGCTATTGACCCCTACACGCAATTCCGCCACGATACCTTCTGTAATGGAACTCACAGAACCAGTATACTCATTGCCCAAATAAATTTCCGCCGTTGCCGGAAAGTATTCCTCCATAACCTGCCTGCTAAAAGTATCCGTTTCGATACCCGAGCGGGCAAACTGCGCTTCCGTCAGAACGATAAAATCGTGCGTGGCGCCACCGCCTTGTGCAGTCTCCGGAGCAGCGGCCTCTTTTTTCTTCCCACAGCCCGCTCCAAGGATAAAAAGGGCAAGTAGCTGGGCCGAGATAATTACTTTTTTCATATCAAAAAATTTATTTTCCTGTCAAGGCCCTCAACTCGATCACGGTCATATTGAGCCCGAAAAGGTTTTCCAGATAATGTATTTCGATTGAGGCTGCCTGCTCGGCCGTTTGGGTCAGTTCCACAAAACTGATTTCGCCCCTACGGTAATTGAGTGCAGCCGAGCGCAGTAGTTCAGCACCCAGAGCTTTTCCTCTTTCTTCATAATAGCGGATTTGAATATCATATTTTTCCTGTTCGTGTAAAAGGTGGGCCAGTTCATTGCGTTGCCGCAACAACTCGGCTGAATAATCCGCACCTGCTGCTTGCACATGCACTGCAGCGGCTTCCTGAGCGGCCCGGAGGGTCTTTGTACCGATTGGAACGCGAAGTCCCATTTGCCAACCCGGCAAAACAAGACCGTTGGGCATATACTGAACCGAAAGTCCCCCTGCAAAAGTCGCGGCACGCTTTGCCCGAGCCATTTCCTCCTGGGATTGTGCAACCCCTATGGCAGCAAGGCTATAGCGGGAAAAGGCAGAATTTTCTACCAGTGCAGTATCCTCAATGGTAAACGACATACGCTCAAAGGGCTGCAAAACAGGCTGTACAGGTTCTTTCAACCCCAATAATTGCTGTAACACTACCCTATCAAACTCAATCTCATGACCAGTAGTCTCCAAGGCCATTCGCATCTTTGCTGCTTTGTCTTCCAGCGCAAGTTTTTCAGCAAGAGCCGCCTCCCCTGCAGCGTACCGATCTGCTGCAACACGTGCAACATCCCGGTACATGCTGTCCAGGCTCCGGTACAATGCTGCCTCCTGACCGATAAACTCCAAATGCAGGTACAGTTCGCGCACGGATTTATCCAGTTGCTGCCGGGTAACACTGACCCCCGCCTCGGCAAGGGCGCCCAGCCGCTCGTAATAGGAACGGTTCGCAACCGTCATTTTCCTGCCGGGGAAAGCCTGACTCACTCCGAATGCTGTAGTACCAAACATACCGTAGTCTGGATCAGCCGCAATGTTGTGGAAGATTTCCGCAGGCTCCCACTGGCGGGCGGTACCTTGCATCAAAGACTGTCCGCGCACTTTTAGAGAAGCAGACTGCATAGCGGGGTGGTTCTGCAGGACTTGGCGTACTGCCTCTTCTTCCGTAAGCGCCACCTGGCCCAGGGAACGGCCCATACCGATTGCCATGCAGCACAATACCGCTAAACAGCTATAGATTTTTGTGCTCATTTTCCTTCTTTTTTAGTACACATTCACGCATATAAAGCTCGCAAAAAAACCCGCGTTAGCAAGGTTGAGGTTATCAGGCCGCCAATGACCACCGTTGCGAGAGGACGTTGCACCTCTGCCCCCGCACCATGAGATAAGGCCATAGGCAGAAAGCCCAGCGATGCGACGGCGGCAGTCATCAATACTGGCCGAAGCCGTGTGAGCGCCCCTTCAGTAATGCGTGCCCGGATATCGTGTACGCCCAGTTTTTCCAGATAGTTCAGATAAGCAATAAGTACAATGCCATTGAGAACGGCAATACCAAAGAGCGCTATAAATCCTACGCCGGCAGAAATGGAAAACGGCATGCCCCGCAATAACAGCGCGAATACGCCACCCACTGCCGCCAGTGGGATAGCAGTAAAAATCAATAAGCCTTCTTTAAGGGAATTGAAGGTCAAATAGAGCAATACGAAAATGAGTAGCAAGGCAACCGGTACAGCAACAGACAAACGCGCTTTTGCTGCCTGAAGGTTTTCGAACTGTCCTCCGTACGCTACCGCATAGCCTGCCGGCAGGTTTAGCTTCTTGTCAATCGCCGTTTCGATGGCTGCAATTGCACTTTCGATATCGCGGCCCCGCACATTTGCGCTCACGACAATCCGCCTCTGCCCATTGTCGCGGCTGATTTGTGCCGCACCCGGCTGAATATTCACCTCCGCCACCTCTGATAGCGGGATCAGGGCACCGTTTGTGGTTACGAGGGGTAAATCCCGCACATTGGCAATATCAGACCGGAAAGCAGGGTCAAAGCGGACAACCAGGTCAAAGCGACGTTCATTTTCAAAAACGACACTTGCTGCTGCGCCAGCAAAAGCTGCCCGGATGGTCTCGTTGATATCCCGGATATGCAACCCATAGCGCGCAATAGCCGCATAATTGTAATTCACCACAATCTGGGGGAGGCCCTCAATCTGTTCGGTCTTCACATCCACGATACCATCAATTTTTCCAATCAGCCGGGCTACGCGGTGGCCTATCCGCGCCAGAGAGTCCAGATTTTCCCCAAAAACCTTTACTGCAATGTCCGACCGCACCCCGGTCATCATTTCATCAAAACGCATCTTGATAGGCTGGGTAAATTCAAATGCCATACCAGGCACCTGGTGTACTTTTTCCTCGATTAGCCCCACCAGCTCTTCCTTCGTTTCCGCCTTCTTCCACAGCGACTTATCTCGCAGCAGCAGGATATTATCGGCGGTTTCAATTGCCATTGGATCGGTAGGGATTTCTGCAGAGCCAATTTTAGAAATGACCTGCTCTACCTCATCCGGAAAATTTTCAAGGATCACATTCTGCACCAGGCGGTGGCTCTCCAGTGTCTGTGTTAGAGAAGTACCTGGCCGAAGGAATCCGTGCATCATAATATCCCCTTCATCCAGTGTGGGGATCAACTCCCCGCCCATGCGCGTGAACAAGCCAATACTCAGGATAAAAACCAATAGCGTAGAGCCAATGATGAATTTTGGCCATTTAAGTGCCAAAGCAAGAGTAGGCGCATAAAGTTTTTTAATACCTTCCATCAGTCGGTCGGCAAAATTGTGCCCGGTTTGGATTTTTCTGTCCAGAAACAAAGCCGAAACGGCTGGCACATAGGTCAGGGACAGCAACAAAGCACCAAGCAGCGCAAAAGAAACCGTTTGTGCCATTGGCTTGAACATTTTGCCTTCAATCCCCGAAAGCGATAAAATAGGCAGGTAAACGATGAGAATGATGATCGTACCAAATACCGAAGAGCGCATCACCCGACCTGCTGCCTCAGAAACGTGCCCATCCATCTCTTCCCGGCTGAAACGAAGTGCCTCACCTCCCTCCGCCCGATAGGCCAATGCCCGTACTCCCAGGAAATGCAGGGTCGCTTCTACGATAATCACCGCACCATCTACGATCAGCCCGAAATCTATGGCTCCCAAAGACATGAGATTAGCGCTGACACCGAAAATCCGCATCATCCATATCGCAAAGAGCATAGACAAGGGAATAACCGAGGCGATTATCAGTCCGGCACGAAGATTGCCAAGCAACAATACCAATACGAAAATCACAATTAGCGCACCTTCTGTCAGGTTCGTACGCACTGTTTTGATGGTGCGGTTGACCAGATTTTCCCGGTCCAGAAAAGTCGAAATCATCACTCCTTCGGGCAGCGATTTTTTGACTGTTTCAAGGCGCTCTTTCACCAGTTCGATTACCCGGGCCGCATTTTCCCCTTTCAACATCATTACGATACCCACCACAATTTCGCCTTCTCCATTATGGCTGACGGCACCATACCGCAGCGCATGCCCCAGCCTAACCTCTCCGATATCCCCTACTTTGACCGGGGTACCTGAATCGTTGTGGATCACGATATTCCGAATGTCCTCGAGCGACTTTACGAGCCCGATACTCCGGATGAAATAGGCGTTGCTATGGTGTTCGATATATGCGCCTCCGGTATTTTCGTTCGCATTTTCCAGTGCCGTAAACACTTCCTGGACACCGATGCCAAAACTGCGCAGGCGCTCCGGGGAAAGGGCGACCTCATATTGTTTGAGCATACCTCCAAAACTGTTTATTTCCACTACGCCGGGAATACCCGCGAGCTGCCGCTTGACAATCCAGTCCTGAATGGTACGGAGTTCTGTGGCACTAAAGCGGTCTTCATAACCCGGCATCGGTTCGATGCGGTAGTGAAGGATTTCCCCAAGCCCGGTGGATATAGGTGCCATTTCCGGTATGCCAAATCCCTTGGGAATCATCTCTTCTGCAACTTTGAGCTTTTCTGCGATTAGCTGTCGTGCCAGATAGGTATTTATCTTCTCTTCAAAAACAACCGTGACCACGCTAAGCCCAAACCGCGAGATCGAGCGCAACTCGATCACACCGGGTATCGTCCGCACAGCATATTCAATGGGAGCTGTGACGAACTGTTCCACTTCCTGGGTAGCCAGGGTAGGGCTTACGGTCAGGACCTGCACCTGGTTGTTTGTGATATCCGGAATCGCATCAATTGGAAGCTGCAGGAAAGCGTATGTTCCGGCAAAAATCAGTGCCAAAGTACATGCCCCCACCAGCAGTTTGTTCTGGACAGACTGTTTGATAATAGTCCTAAGCATATTTAAAAAATTTTATAGACTAGTTGAATACGGAAGTGTAGCCGTTGATCTCCGATGACCAGGCAGGACAGTGATACTCCGGACCAAAAATCAGCTAAACCAATACGGAGGTGTGTAAAAGTCTTTTGGCGACGCAAGCTGCGAAAAACAGTTTGCGTTCAACATGTTATTTGGCGACATTAGCTGCTTTTGATAGTAAAAGCACTTTTACACACACCCCCAGCAAGCCCGGAGCGATACTATCCATACCTTACAGGAGGAATCCCGTATTTCCCGAATGCCAGCGGAGCGGCCAGGCCTGCATCAATCAGGCAAATGGGAAATAGCTATCTATTCTGGGCGGTTGCCAGATGCCGGAAGCGATATTGGAAGAGTGCAAGGATTTTTCCAGGGGGGTCAGGGCATGACCTGCTTTGACCGGTATGCGGAGGGAGAAATGCAGGGTGACGGGTAAACCCGGAAAGTTGCACCCGCAGGCAATATGCTGTTCGTGCCCCGAATCCTTGCCTGGTAATTTCGTGTGGTTGTGCGCACCCTGGTGCGCCTCATATCCTTTCCCATAGTGTAGCTGGAGGAAATCCAAAAAAGAAAAAGCAGAAGATTCCTCCCGATGCTCCAAAAAGTGCTCGATCAGCCCCGGCATCTTGCATAGTTCGGCCCTGAACGATGCCGGAAGTACGGCAGTGCCCAGATAGAGCGCGAGGAGCAGGATGGCGGCATTGCATTTCATATAGCAAAAATAAGGTTTTTTACGAAGAAATTATTTTAACTTGGCTGCATTATATAAACACCTGATTGTTCAATAACAATTTCAACCCGTATGAATTTTTCAACCATTGACCTAATTATTTTTTTGGCTTACTGCATTTTGATAATCGCCGTAGGCATCTGGGTGTCGCGTGAAAAAGAGGGGCATGAAAAGAATTCCAGCGATTACTTTCTTGCCAGCAAGTCGCTCCCCTGGTGGGCTATTGGCGCTTCCCTCATTGCTTCCAATATTTCTGCTGAGCAGTTTATCGGAATGTCGGGATCGGGTTTTGCCATGGGGTTGGCAATCGCCTCCTATGAATGGATGGCTGCCGCCACCCTCCTGGTAGTTGGATTCTTTTTTCTGCCGATTTTTTTGAAAAAGGGCATTTTTACGATGCCCGGCTTTTTGGAAAGTCGCTATGATGCCCGTGTACGCACCGTTACGGCTATATTTTGGCTCTTTTTATATGTATTCGTCAACCTGACGTCTGTACTGTACCTGGGTGCACTCAGCATCGAAACTATCATGGGTGTTCCGTTTCCTTATGCTGTAATTGGCCTGGCTGCTTTTTCTATGCTGTATTCCATTTACGGCGGCCTCAAGGCAGTGGCATGGACAGATGTTATCCAGGTCGTTTTCCTTCTGCTGGGCGGTCTGGCTACTACCTACATCGCCCTGGGCCTGGTCGGCGGGGGCGATGCTATAGAAGGGTTCACCATGTTGCGCCGCGAAGCACCGGGGCATTTCCACATGATCTTCCAAAAAGGCCAGATGATGATTCCGGACGGCCAGGGAGGGCTCCGGGATGCCTACCTAGACCTGCCAGGTCTGAGCGTACTCATTGGCGGGATGTGGATTGCCAACCTCAATTACTGGGGCTGCAATCAATATATTACACAGCGAGCCCTGGGTGCCAAAAGTCAGGACCAGGCCCAGCTTGGAATTATTTTTGCAGGTTTTCTGAAACTGCTGATGCCCCTGGTAGTAGTTATCCCAGGTATTGCAGCCTATGTGCTGGTGCAGAAAGAGGCTGGCAACGGGCCATTTACCACGGCTATGACAGACGCTGCCACCCAGCTCGTGAAATCGGATAAGGCCTACCCCTCTATGCTGCACCTCCTTCCTGCCGGACTCAAAGGTCTTGCATTTGCTGCATTAACCGCTGCAATTGTATCGTCTTTGTCTTCCATGGCCAATAGTACCGCTACCATTTTCACCATGGATATTTACAAAAACTATTTTCGCCGGGATGCTTCCGAGAAACAGTTGGTCCGCATTGGCCGTATTGTAGCTTTAATTGCTTTTGTATTGGCCATGCTTATCGCACCGGCACTTGGTGTACTCGACCAGGCCTTTCAGTTTATCCAGGAATACACGGGTTTTGTCTCGCCCGGGGTAGTCGCCATATTCCTCGTCGGCATTTTCTGGAAACGTGCCACAGGCAATGCTGCACTCTGGGCTGCCATCCTTACTATCCCCCTGTCGGCGGCTTTCAAGTTCCTCACACCCGACTTACCCTTTATAGACCGCATGGGGATCATTTTCCTGATTCTTGTGGCCATGATGGTAGTCATTAGTCTGGCAGACCCCAAAAGCAAAGACAATCCGAAAGGTATTCACCTGGACGCAGAATTGTTTTCCTCCAGTTCCAAGTTCAAAATCGGGGCGCTCTCTATTATTTTAATCCTGGGCGCACTTTATGCGATGTTCTGGTAGTAAAAAGCTATAATAAAGGGGCTGTCGCCTGCGGGACATATACTACCTCGTGCGACAGTCCCTTTGATACTTCGATATTCTTTTTAACCAACAAAAAACAGCAAAAATGAAAAAGGCTATTCGCATCGGAGTTATGGTTTTAGGTGGGGTGCTGCTGGTCCTGCAGTTTTTTCGCATTGACAAAACCAATCCTGCTGCCGATCCCGCGCAGGATTACCTTGCACTTGCTTCACCCCCTGCAGCACTAAGTTCGACTATCAAAGCTGCCTGTTACGATTGCCATTCCCATACTACCGCCTATCCCTGGTACACCAATATTCAACCCCTGGCCTGGTGGATTAAGGACCATATTGAGGAAGGCCGTGAGCACCTAAACTTTTCAGTTTGGGCAACATATCCACCCAAAAAGGCCGCCCACAAACTGGAAGAATGCTTCGAAGTGATCGAGTCCAAAGAAATGCCCATGAAATCCTATACCTGGGCACATGGGAATGCCCGTCTTTCTGCAGAAGAGCGGGCTGCGATGGCGTCCTGGTTCCTCGCTGAATATCAAAAATTCGAGGGAAAGGAAAGTTCCAGAGGGAATAAGCAGGAGGAAGGAGGGGAGCGTTCTGAAGGCGAAGAAAAATCAGAAGAATAACCAAGAGACGATGAACGAAACAGCCCTACATGCCCAGCATATTCTCCTGGACCGGTTCCGAAAATACCTTGGCGAGTTTGTTTATGGAGGCATTGACGGAAGTGTCACCACCTTTGCTGTCGTTGCAGGAGCAGTGGGTGCAGGCCTTGATAGTGCAGTCATAATTATTCTCGGTTTTGCTAACCTCCTCGCTGATGGTTTTTCCATGTCGGTAGGTGCTTACCTTTCCCAGAAATCAGAAAAAGATAATTTCCACCGCCATGAGCGGATCGAATATTGGGAAGTGGATAACCTGCCGGAGCTCGAACGCGAGGAAGTACGCAAGATTTATGCTGCCAAGGGGTTTGAAGGAGCCTTGCTCGAGCAGGTCGTTGAGGTCATCTGTTCGGATCGCGATCGTTGGGTAGATACGATGATGAAGGAGGAACTGGGTATGATGAAGGAAGAGCGCTCGCCCTTTAAAATCGGATTAGTGACCTTCCTCGCTTTTCAGGTTGTCGGATTGGTACCACTACTGGTATATGTGTGGGATTTTACGGTAGGTTTTCCGGGTGACCTTTTCCTAAGTGCTTCCCTGCTCACCGCTCTTGCTTTTGTAGTCATTGGATTCCTGAAGTCGTTTGTTACAGAAACTGCTTACTGGCGGGCAATCGGAGAAACGCTGGCCCTGGGTGTTGCGGCGGCGGCGGTATCCTATTATGTAGGTAACTTTCTCGAGTCTATTATCCGAAATGCAAGCTGAATATGTTTGAAAAACTCATTCCCTACGAAACGGCCTACCTGATCCTGGATGCGTACATCCATTACCATCACCAATTCAAGCGGGTTACGAAAAGGGCAAGGATAAGGTTTGAAAGCCGGGACTGGCAGGGCATGCAAAACGACTCACGCGAGCGCACCACGCTTTATCGCAACGCCGTTGGCGAAGCCACCCGGCATATCCAGGCTTTTCTGGGCGACAATGCCCAGGACCGCAACTTCTGGCGGGAAATCAAGGATATGTACCTCGGTGAGATATTCAATTTCAATACCCGGAATATTGCGGAAACTTTTTACAATTCTGTTTTTCGCCACACCCATAAAGGCCTGAGCGCAGACTCCGGCCTGATGTTTGTCCACGCGACAGGAAGCTACCGGGAGTTTCGTTCTGCTATCCCCATTTACAATACTTTTTTTCTCACCAACCCGATAGAATATTCCCTGCACCAAATTTTTTCCTGCTATAGTTTTGATGCAGCTTTTGAAAATGTAGAACGCGACATTGGGTATATTGCCGAAACCATCCGGCAACAGCTCGATGTACAACATACAAGCCTGCGGAATGCACGGATAGATATGCTCAAGTCCGTTTTTTATCGCGATAAATGTGCTCACCTGGTCGGGCGTATTTTTCTCGACGACCAGTATTTCCCGCTTGTAATTCCACTTTTGCACGAAGAAGAAGGTATCTATGCCGATACCGTACTCCTCTCCGTCAACGAAGTCAGCCCCTTGTTTAGCTACAACCGATCTTATTTCATGGTGGATACCGATATCGCCAGTGATATGGTAGATTTCCTCCGTTCCACGATGCCCTTCAAATCCCTGGGAGAACTCTATAACTCCATTGGATTCGAAAAACATGGCAAAACAGTGCTTTACCGTGACTTCCTGAGGCATCTGGGGCTAACTTCGGATAAATTCGTTACCGCACCCGGTATCCGGGGCATGGTCATGGCTGTTTTTACCCTGCCCTCCTATAATATGGTGTTCAAGTTGATTAAAGATAAGTTTCAGCCACCCAAAAACGTCACGGAGCGAGAGGTGCGCGAGAAATACGAGATTGTAAGTATGCACGACCGCGTTGGGCGGATGGCAGACAGCCACATGTTCGAAAATTTTGTTTTTGATCGCAGCCGCTTTACTGATGCGCTCGTGGAAGAACTCCTGCGCGATTGTCCCTCTAAGGTCAAGCTCCAAAATGGCAACCTCGAAATCAAACACTTGTATATTGAAAAGCGCATGATCCCGCTAAACCTCTTCCTGGAGTCCGCTTCTGCGGAAGCCGCCGAGGAAGTCATTGATGATTATGGCCGTGCTATTAAAGATATGGCAGCGGCGAATATCTTCCCTGGAGATATGTTGCTCAAAAATTTCGGTGTAACCCGCCTGAAACGGGTGGTTTTTTATGATTACGACGAGATTCTGTACCTCACCGATTGCAACTTCCGGAAAATCCCCGAAGCCCGGGGATATGAAGACGAATGGGCTGCCGAACCCTGGTATTCTATTGGCCCCAATGATATTTTCCCCGAGGAGTTCCCCAAATTCCTCATCGGACGGAAGGATATTAAAGAGATGTTCCTGCGCAAACATTCTGACCTGTACGACGTTCAATTCTGGCAGGATATGCAGAAGCGCCTGCTCAGCGGAGAAATCATCTCCGTTTACTCTTACCCGGAAAGTATGCGCTTTTGTAATGTCTTCGGCACCGGACACTCCCCAGTCAATACTCCGGTTTCCTTTTAAAGCCCAGCCAGTATACCAACTATTTTAACCTCTTTTCATGAAACCGTTTTTTTTGCTGCTCCGCATTTTAGCCCTCGTTCTTCTGGTACTTTTTAAAACCCAGTATCACCAATGGATGGCAGCTCGGAAAATCCAAATTGGCACGGAAGATCTAGATCTGTTGCTGAGTTTCCTGATTTTTGTCCTTTCTGCCAATATCCTGCTCGTATTGCTCTCCTACCTCTACCGCCGCAGCCGGCATATGAAGGCTAAACAAGGCGACAACGTAGTCCTCGGTATCAAAAATATCTATTATCTGCTCATGGCCGGTGCTATTATCACCACCATCCTTGGGCTTTTCGGGATTGACCCCAAAACGCTGTTCACTTCCCTGAGTATCGTAGCAGCGGCAATCGCCATTGTCGCCAAAGACTACATCTCTGAAATTATCAGCGGTATTATCATAAGCTTCTCTACCAATGAATTGTCCGTTGGGGACTATATTAAAATCGGACAGCATAAAGGTAAAATCATAGACATTAACCTTACAAAAATTGCTTTCCTGGATGAAGACGATGGTATCATCTTTATCCCCAACACCAAGGTTTTTGCCAGTGAAATCGTCAACTATACCAAAAAACAAATCCGCAGGGTTAGTATTGAATTCGAAGCTCCTTTAGCCGCTATCCCCTCGGTAGAAACCCTGGAAGCCTATCTCACGGATTCCCTGAAAGATTACCACGCCTTCATCGAGGAGGGAAGCTTTTGGCTCCGGGTGGTAGAAATCCGCAAAGACAGC
>CAZGOT010000076.1:7354-12254 GCA_964527495.1 uncultured Haliscomenobacter sp. | reverse complement strand
GTTTCCACCAATTTTGCTTTGCAAAATCGGTGGAAATGGCTCTCCGAAAATATTTTTTAAAACATTATGCCGAAACATCCGGATGAAACCAGACGGGTGTTTTATCCTCCGGGTCGCCGTTATAGCTCACCGTAATTTCCTCCCCTGCTGCAATATCCCGCAATGCAATGATTTCGAGGGTTTCGTCGTCAATGTCCACCTGGTAACGGGCATTGGGCTCGTAGGCATGGTTGTAGAGCGAGCCGAACCCCAGGGCGATCGCACACTGGTCGTCGTCCCAGCCCCAGGAGAAGTAATAATCGTGGAGCTTGGTACCATGTATGATGGGCACTTCTTCGGGGGGGAGTACTATGACCGGGCAGATTTCCAGGACTGCACCTGCCGGGACAGGTTTCGAGGTAAAAACCCCGCGACCTCCTAATATGCTGGGGCCGAAGTAAAGGGAAGGGATCCTTTGGATCATGGCTATGGATACTTGATAAGCAAGAAATCTTTTTTGCCTATGTTGGATAAAAAATGCTCAAAATCTGCAAGTTATAATCAGTCTCATTTTTTTGAGACTGACAAATTAGTCCTAAATATATATATGGGACTTTCTTGTACAAGTAAAATGCCATTAAACAGCATCAAACCCTATACATTTGAACTGTTGAAGTATCGTAAAGTTTTGTACCACACTTTCAGATAGTTACACGAAATAGGTAGAAAAGGTACAAGATTTTGTCGGTTAATTTAAGTGGATACAAATCAATTCTCATGAAAAAGGTCTTATCGGGACAGCCTGGCGGCTCAATCCGTGCTTTGTCGTATTATTTGCCGTCCTTAGGTGAAAATCAACCAAGCGGAAACTGTCCGGATACATTGCATGCAGTTACCGCTATCTGCTCTCCGTTTCTTTTTTCATTCAGACGTGGTTCTATGCAGTTCGGGCACCTTTTGGGGTTCGTGCTCCTTTTTTGCTTTTCAGTCCCCCTGAATGCCCAATCACTCGGCAGTCAGTTGATTGGTTCTGCAGGTGGGACTGGGCGGACCGGCGACCTTCAGATTAGTTGGTCCCTGGGGGAGGTCGCAGTGGCCAATCGGAATGCTGCTAATGGGGAAGGCCGGTTGACAGAGGGGTTTCAGCAACCCAGACTGATGCCGCTCAGTGAAGGAATGGACCCCTCATCGGTGCAGATTGCGCCCAACCCCGTCCGTAATATACTCCAAATATATCTCCCTGGAGATACCAAAGTGGAATGGACGCTGACGCTGAATGATGTCACTGGCAAAACATTGCTTCGGCGGACTGGCCTGACGGTTGGTAATGCGGAGATGGATCTGAGCGCTTTCCCATCAGGGGTATATTTTCTGGGCTTATCCCGGAACACTACCGGAGAAATCGGGCAAACCTTGAAAGTATTGAAGCTTTAAGGCAGAATTATTCCATTTAACAGGATTATAAGCGATGAAAAGATTTCTACTTTCCTGCATAATATTCAGCAGTTTGTTTCTGGGTGGCCTTCATGGCCAGTCTATACCGGAGAGGATAAATTATCAGGGTGTCCTTTTGGATGCGGAAGGCATGCCCATGCTAAACAGTAAAGCGGTGCTGCGCATCTCTATGGTTTCGGAGGAAAACGGAAAAGTCATACACTTTTCAGAAACGCATCAGGTGCGTACCGACGACCAGGGGCAATTTTCCCTGGTAATCGGTGAGGGAAAATCCCCCAATGGATCGATTTCTGCTGTGCCGTTTGGGAAAATACAGATTTCCCTGGAGGTAGAACTCGAGGATAAACGCACCCGGGGCTTCCTCCCGTTAGGAAGGGATCGCATATTGGCGGTACCCTATGCGATGCACGCCAATACTGCTTCCAGGCTGGAGGCACTGCCCGAGGATACCGAAAAGCAACAATCTATTAATTGGATTACTACCGGCAATAGTTTAACGAAGCCTCCTACCCATTACATTGGCACAAGGGATAATCAGGATGTCGTAATCAAGACAAATAACGTGGAGCGCTTGCGCATCACGAAGGAAGGGCAGTTCAAAATCTATGGGGGAAAAAAAGGGGATGCTGCGGATACCCTAAACTTTCCTCTGCATGTTTCCGGAGGCTCAAATGGGATTTTAATCGAGGTGAATGGCTCCAGGTCCAACGCGAATAACTTTATCACTTTTGGCGATGATATGAGCCATTCGTGGGGTGCGATTCAGGGACAGACCTCGGCGGAGTTACTCGAATATTGGCAATATAAGAGCCAGGCCGAACAATACATTTTTTCAGGAGCAAGCCTGGCAACCCGGGTGGGTGCCTGGACGGCAATGGCCCTGGCAAACGCGGGGGAATTACCTTGTGGAGTTGGAGGGGTAGCGCCTAAAGTAATTGGGGCCGTCGCACTGGGTACGGAATTAGCCAATCTTCTTTCCCAATCTATCACCTGGACCACCAAAACCAAGGAGGAGGTAGGGGTTGTATATCACTCTGGGTTTGCGGATTATGCAGAGTGGTTACAGCGGACACCTGGTGAACTGCCAATGGAGTCAGGCTCTATTGTCGGTGTCAAGGGAGGACTTGTTTCCAGAAATACAGAAAATGGGGCAAGTCACTATCTGGTGGTATCCCGAAATCCAATCCTTCTGGGAAACCTGCCGGAGAAATCCAGGGAAGACCAGTATGAAATGATTTCCTTCATGGGGCAGGTCAAGGTTAAAGTTGCCGGACCAGTTTCAAAAGGGGATTTTATCCTGCCTTCCGGTAATAGCGACGGCTTTGGGATCGCAGTACACCCTTCAAAAATGCAGGCGGGGGATTATGCAAGAGTGGTGGGGGTTGCCTGGGAGAGTGCAGATGGCGGCTCGCCTTTCCAGTATATCAATACGGCAATCGGCATCAATGCACCGGATATGAGCCATAAAGCGAAATTGCTGAACCTCGAGGTAGAAAATATCCTGGATTATCTGGAAGGGAAAGCACCATTAATGGATCAAAGCGAATTGGAGACGACAGCCAGTACACTGCATCTTGCTGCCCGTCAAACGCGCATGGAGGTCTTATTTGCAGATAGCGATATAGATGTATTGTTGGATAAGTATGCGCCTTTTATGATCAAACTGTATGACCAGGTGGGAGCTAAAATTCAGGAGCAAAATCCCGATTTCTACAACAATCCTTTCATGCAGGCCTTCCAAGCGGATCCGATAGGTTTGCTCAAGAAAATGCGCAGAGATCCCAATTTTATTACGCAATGGGCAGTTATTGACCGACAACTGCCTGTTCCTCCCAAAAAATAAGGATAAACGACATGAAAACAGGTATGAAAAATATTCGCGTAATAATAAGTTGCCTGGGGCTGGCTGTATTGGCCTTCTCCAGTATATATGCTCAGGAAACCCAGGTCGGGGGATTCAGGTACCAGGGTGTAGTACGCGATCCCTCAGGACGCCCCCTTCCTGGTACGCCAGTAACATTACAAATCCTCCTTTCCGAAGATGCAAGAATGGGCAATGCCCTCTATATAGAAACGCATCAGGTGGTCACAGGGCCTACTGGAGAGTTCGGGGTGGTTGTAGGGGAGGGAAGTCCTGCCAAAGGTTCCTTGGAAGCAATTTCCTGGTCGGAAGGCAATTTGTGGCTGCATGTCGCCCTGCAGAACAAGAACGGGCGGCGTACAGCCCAGCTGCTGAGCAGCTCCCGGCTGCCTGTGGTACCTTATGCGCTGCACGCCCTCTCTACTTCCCGGGTTATCGGATCTACGGAAGAGAATGACACAGCTATAGAAAAGCAGCAATCTGTTTTTTGGCTTTCCTCAGGGAATAGTCTCACTAAGCCTGGCACGCATTTTCTGGGGACCCGCGACAGCGTGGATTTGATTTTCAAAACTAACGGGCAGACCAGAATGACAGTCACCAGTCAAGGGCAGGTCAAATATAAGGCTGGATCCACTATTACTGGTGAGGACAAGTTTCCTGTGCATATCAAAGGGGCATCACAGGGTATTCATATTAAGGTGGATGGCTCAAGGGACAGCAGCAGGGTTTTTGTTGATTTTGGTGACGATGAAAATACTTCCTGGGGTAGAATAGAGGGTCAGACTTTCGAGGAATGGAAGAAAAGTGACCTGGAGGAAGATTTTAAGTTTGGGCCGGATGTAAAGATCTTTAAACTTGCTGAGTTGGGGGGTGCTGTAGCCGCCATGGTAGTTACGATAGGCGGGGCCATTGCTACAGGAATTGGCGCTGCCGAAGCTATTTCCATGGGTCTGGATATGGCCGCTATTATTGCAGAGTTGGCCTACTACAATGTCTCTTATTCAAAATTGTTCTCTGATGCTGCCCGTTATCAAGGGGTTACTTACTCTTCTGGCGCAGCCGATTATGCCGAATACCTGGAACGGGCTCCTGGACAGCGCAATTTAAAGCCTGGAGAAGTCGTCGGCGTAAAAAATGGGCAGGTAAGCCTGATTACGGAAGGCGCAGACCACCTCCTGGCCGTCTCCAGCAGTCCCATCGCTTTGGGTAACCTGCCCAAAGAAAGCGAAAAAGAGCGGTTTGAAAAGATTGGATTTATGGGGCAGGTGCTAGTACGGGTAACCGGGGCAGTTAATATCGGAGATTATATCCTTCCTTCTGGAAACAATGACGGACTGGCTATTGCGGTGGCCCCGGATAAAATGCTTGCAGCAGACTACGGGAATATTATTGGCGTAGCGTGGAGCCAGAGCAATCCTGCTGGCCTTACCGATTTCCAGTTCATAAACGTGGCTATCGGCATCAATGCTTTCGAACTATCCCGAGAACTGGTGCGCCTTGAACGTCAGGTAGGGGCTATTAAGGCATACCTCAAGGGGGAATCCTCCAGCTTTAAAGATTCAGCAGCAGATAAGCCATTGATTACTAAAATACCTGCCCTGAGTG